>PQAM01000012.1 GCA_003104975.1 Candidatus Methylomirabilota bacterium | reverse complement strand
CAGGAAACCGGGGGAAGGTCAGATGGGTCTCAACTTCGGAAGAGTTCTGAGCCTTTTGTTTTTGCTTGACGCATTAGTTGGCTCTGGTCTAGTTTGCACCCATCCTCCCAGCAAATTTATAGGAGCGTGAAGAAAGATGCCGGTGTTGCAGTTCAAAGGGAAGACGGCGATTGAGTGCTATCACCACACAGTCTCGCATCATACCCTGGAGTTCGATGCCGCCCTGTCAGTTCTAGGGAAGGGCGAGAAACTAGGGCTTGATGGCAACCTAATCATCGAAGGCGACAATCTCATCGCGCTCAAGGCGCTGCTTCCGACTCACGCAGGACGGATCAAGTGCATTTACATCGATCCCCCGTACAATACCGGCAACGAGGGGTGGGTTTATAACGACAATCTCACCCAACCACAGTTCAAGGAGTGGATCGGCCAGACGGTCGGCAAAGAAGGAGAGGACGCTACCCGCCACGATAAGTGGTGCTGTATGATGTACCCGCGCCTCCAGCTATTGAAGGAATTACTTCGTGACGACGGAGCGATCTTCGTGAGTATCGGCGACGACGAACTTGCACACCTACGGATGCTGATGGAAGAGGTGTTCGGTCCAGAAAATTTCATAGCAACAATCGTTTGGCGAAACAGTACCGGGCCTAAACAGTCCAAGCACCTTTCAATGAGTCACGATTACATTCTCTGTTTCGCAAGAAAAGCAAGCGAATGGAACCGCAACTTGCTTCCGAGAACGGCCGATCAAGAAGCTGATTATACGAACCCCGACAATGATCCAAGAGGCCCATGGCGGTCCGGTGGACTGGATGCCCGCAACTATTACAGTAAGGGCCGGTATTCGATTACTTGTCCGGGCGGACGGGTAATTAAGGGGCCGCCGGGCGGAAGTTACTGGCGGATGCCTGAAGAAACGCTTTGGGAGATGGATGCGGACGGACGAATTTGGTGGGGGGAGGACGGCAACAATGTTCCTCGGATTAAAAGATTCCTTTCTGAGGTTCAAGAGGGGTTAATTCCTCAGACAGTGTGGGATTACGATGACGTTGGACATACTCAAGAAGCAAAACAGGAATACCTTCAGATCCTTTCCGGCATGGAAGTATTCACGACACCCAAGCCAGTCGCGTTGATAAAACGCATCTTGCAGATTGCGACATCAGCGGACGATTTGGTTTTGGATTCCTTCGCTGGCAGTGGTACAACCGCACACGCTGTTTTGGAAATTAACAAAGACGACGGCGGGAGGCGCAAGTTTATCCTTGTCCAGATTCCTTACGATACAAAGGACCATGAAAAGGAAAAACTTAACATTTGCAGAATGATCACAGCCGAACGCACGAAAAGGGTCATTGAAGGGTACGCTTATACAAAACGAGGAGCGAGGGGGAAAACGAGTCGAGAAAAGGTAGCAGGTCTCGGCGGTTCCTTCACCTATGCCCGTGTCGGCAAGCCGCTCTTCGGGGAATACCGCGATTGGGGCAAGCAGTTGCCGGCCTATGAGGAGTTGGCCAAGTACATCTTCTATACGGAGACGAGCCGGGATTTTGAGCGGAAGATGATGAACGAGAAGAGCGGGAAGATCGGCGAACATCACGGGACCAGCTACTATCTGCTCTATACGCCCGACGGTCAGGCAGACCGCCGGTTGGACATGGAGTGGCTCAAGGGTCTCGATAAGACGGAGAAGAATAGGAACGTGGTGGTGTACTGTGAGAAAATATGGGTCCACCGTGACGACCTGGCGAAGTTTGAGCAAGCAACGAGGCGGACGGTACGGCCGATGATCGTCCCATTCAACCTAAAGTGATACTTCTCTCATGCAACTGAAGCGTTACCAGGAGCGAGTCATTCGGGAGGTGAAGCTGTTTCTGGAGGCGCTGGCGGCTCAGCAGGCAGCCGGTAACAGGTATGCATCACTTGGGGCTTGGGACGATGCCAAGCGACAGTTCTTCATCAAAGGAGACTATCATCCGCGCAAGAACGGCCTCGGGAAGGACCTCCCCACATTTTGCATCAAAGTGCCCACCGGCGGCGGCAAGACTTTACTGGCTACTCAGATCCTTGGCCTCGTCTATCAAACCATTCTGAAAAACCGCAACGGTTCCGGGTTGGTGCTGTGGGTGGTTCCCAGTGATCAGATCTATAAAGATACCCTTAAGGCGCTTCGTGACCGCAGACACTTCTATCGCGAATCATTGGAGTTTGCGCTGTCACGCCGTATTGAGGTGTGGGAAAAACACGAGATTTTCCGCCTGACGCCAGGGCAGCTTCACAGCAACCTGAACATCCTCCTCCTGAAACTCGCCAGCACCAACCGCGAGACGCGTGAGCAGCTCAAGTTTTTTCGGGATAGCGGGGGCAACATCGTCCAGCATTTCCCACCTGAGAACGATCCTGAACAGCACAAGGCGCTGAAGAGCCGGTTTCTGAATCTGGACATGCTTGGAGATGAGGATGGGCGTGATGGGGGATTGGTCAAGACTTCGCTCGGCAACTTAGTCCGTCTTTATGAGCCGGCGGTCATCTTGGACGAAGGGCACAAGGCCACCAGCGACCTGGCTCGTAAGACCATCGAGGGATTCAATGCCTCAATTGTGGTGGAACTGTCGGCTACACCGCATAAGGATGCCAACGTCCTGGTTCGGGTAACCGGTAAGGAATTACTTGAAGAACAGATGATTAAGTTGCCGATCAACATCGCAAATTCCAACCAGCCATCCTGGAAGAACTGCCTGACGCAGGCGCGGGAAAAGCGGGAGCGCTTGACGAAGCTGGCGGAGCAGCACTACAGGGCAACCGAGAAGCTCATTCGCCCGATCGTACTGGTTCAGGTCGAGCGGACAGGGGAGGATCAGCGGGACACCGGCCTCGTTCACAGCGAAGACGTGAAGGAATACCTGATGCAGAGGGAGGGCGTCCATGAATCGGCCATCGCGATAAAGACTTCAGATAAGAACGATATCGAGGATATGGACCTCCTGGCCGAAGGCTGCCCTGTGGAATGGATCATCACCAAGGCGGCCTTACAAGAGGGATGGGATTGCCCGTTTGCCTACATTCTGGTTTCGCTCAATAACACTGGCAGCCAGCAGAGTATGACGCAACTGGTAGGGCGGGTGCTTCGACAACCTTATGTAGAGAGGACGCCGTTCGACGAGTTGAACGAGAGCTATGTGTTCTGCGCAAAACGAAAGGCGGAGGATATTTCCCGTGAGGTCAAGAAGGCGCTGGAACAGGAGGGCTACGAAGGCGACGCGGCGAGTGTCGTTGACCGCAGCGCCGACGACGGCAAGGCCGGGCAGAAGCGCGTGGCCGGCATTCGTGAAGAATTCCGCCGTTATTATCGGGAGTTCGAGGGCAAGATCTATCTCCCTCGCTTTTGCGTCAAGCACGGAGACAAGTACGATGTCCTCGACTATTTCCGGCATTTACTCAGCCAAGTCGATGTGACACGATTCGATTATGCCGACATAGACTGGAACATGGCGGCGGCGCTGGAAGCCGCAAGGGATTCCATCTATCGGCTGACCCTGGAACAAGATGATCTGGAGCGTGTGGCGGAACGCGAATCGGCGACTCCTGAGACCGATGAACAGGTGAAGGCTTGGTTGGTAGCCAGCCTGCCGTTTGATTACTTCAGCCAGAAGCAGCTACGAGAGATCGTGGATCGGGTCACTGAGCGTTTGCACCAACTCACCCCGGAGCTTTCAGGTCGATTAGGGCTGGTCAAGTTTGAGGTGCGTGAAAAGATTAGGGGGCTAATCGAGCGCGGGACGGACCACCAAACCCAAGAAGCGTTTGAGGCGCTATTCAAGAATAAACGACTCGGCTTCTATCTCGAATGTGTCGAAGGGCGATTTGAAATTCCACCGAAGATCGAGATTCGGGGAACAAAGAGGCTGATCCATGACGACCACGAGCCGGTCCAACGGTCCCTCTTCGATTACGTGCCGGATGACCTCAACGACTACGAAAAGTCAGTTGCGCTGTACCTCGACAGACATCCCGAAGTCCTGTGGTGGTATCGAAATCTCGTTGGCGCGCAGTGCTTCTCAATCCAAGGGTACAAGCGGAATAAAATCTATCCGGATTTCGTCGTTCAACAGGGCCACAATAAAAAGCCGGTCGCCTCGGTGGTTGTGGTCGAAAGCAAGGGCAAGCATCTCAAAGGAAACGAAGATACCAACTACAAGCAGAAAGTGGGCCGTTATTTTGAGCAGGTCGGATACAAAGTCCCCTGGCAAAAACTCGCGGAAGACTTCCGGGATGAGACCTTCCGTTTTCAAGTCCTGGACGAGGGCGAATACGCGGATCGCGACTGGCGAGACGATCTAAAGAAGCTGCTCGGCTCGGCAGTGTAGCACGGTGGGATGGGTTAAGGGACGAAGCCCAGCTATGCGGCGCCCACACAACCACATTCCCCCCACGAGAATAGCCGCTGGAGCGTAGGGTGCCTAATCGGAGGTTCGATGGAGAAATCGGCACGCTCTGTACCGTCGTTCCCGCGAGCCTTGTCCCCGCAAGCGTTAAGCGGGAACGGGAATCCAGAACTCGTACAATTCCCTGGATTCCGGCTCGCGCCCGCTATGCGGGCTTGGCCGGAATGACGACCAGAAATAGGCGACGAATCTCAGACACAGGACAGTAGTGTGATTCGCGATCGAAGTGGTCAACACGAGCAGCCTGACTTTGAGAATACAGTGTGCTACACTGTGGTGCAGAACCTGATACGGAGGTCTGCTCATGACAACGCCAACGAAGACATTACGGCTGCGGCCGCAGCTTCGGGCTGAGATTGATCGGATTGCCAGGCGTTCGCGCCGTACCTTTTCCGAGGTGACGCAAGACCTGATCGAGGAGGCGTTGCGCATGCGGGAGTGCCCGGGAGTCTATTTCGCCGATGAACCCGGGGGACGTGAAGCCAAGGTCGCCGGCAGCGGGCTCGGAGTGTGGGAGGTCATACGGGACTATTTGGCCGCCGGACGCGACGAGCGTATGCTCCGGAAAGCGCTTCCCCAACTCTCGGCCGCGCAAGTCAAGGCGTGCCTGCTCTACTACCGAAGGTATCCTCAGGAGATTGACGCGGAAATCCGGGAGAATGCGGCCCTGACACACGAGGTTATTGAGGCCAGGTATCGCGGCCTGGTATCGCTCGCGTGAAATTCTATCTGGATGAAGATCTTTCTCCCAAGATTGCCGTGCAGCTTCGGAAGAAGGGTATTGATGTGGTGAGTGCCATCGAGGCCGGAAACCTCCAGATGTCAGATCGAGAGCAGCTTGCCTATGCGGCCGGCGAGGGCCGGTGCCTCGTAACCAGAAATGCTCGGCACTTTATCGTCCTCGCCCAGGAGGCCATCCGACGGCAGGAACCGCATGCCGGGATCATTCTGTGCCCGCCGAGTATGCGCGGCTTCGAAGTAAAAGGTATCGCTGATGCCCTGACTCGTGTGGCCAAGCGGTTCCCCGGGGGCCTTGACGACTTCGACGTGCTATATCTCTGACATTCCTCCCGCTTTGCGCGACCACCGCTAGTGTAGTGTCTCACAAATACCTTTACAATCCGTTCGTGGTGAGCTTGTCGAACCTATGAACGGAACCTATTGAAATACTTCACCCTTCGACAGGCTCAGGGTGCACGGGACATGTAAAGAAGCGTTGGATACACTACACTAGCCCGGTAGGCTGGGTTGAGGAACGCTACCCGGCTACACGGCACTTATGCAACGATATTCACTCACGAGAATGGACGGTGGGTGCTACTGTCCCGAGTCAGAAGTGCGATAAAGAGGTCGGCGCTCCATGTATCGTCATTGCCCAGACAGTCTCTCGTGTCATTGCGAGGCGCAGCCGAAGCAATCTCACAGTCGTTTGGGGCAACTACGGTGAGATTGCCGCGCTCCCGT
This sequence comes from Candidatus Methylomirabilota bacterium, assembly GCA_003104975.1. Lineage (NCBI taxonomy): Bacteria > Methylomirabilota (SeqCode) > Candidatus Methylomirabilota bacterium. The sequence goes on along the minus strand of PQAM01000012.1, from coordinate 84,176 downwards.
TGGCCGCTCGCAATGACCAGCCAGTGACGGGACGGTTTCGCAACAGACTTTCATCCTCATGGGCGCCAGCGGCGCATACGGTATTCTAGCAAGCCTTGTCTCCGCAAGCATTAAGCGGGAGCGGGGAGCCAGAACTCATACAAATCTCTGGATTCCGGCTCGCGCTCGGTACGCGGGCTTGGCCGGAATGACGGCCAGAAATAGGCGACGGATCTTCGACGCAGGGCAGTAGTGATACGCGGTCGATGAGCGCGAGCGGCGCGCCAACGTTCGCCTGGTGAGACGCAGGTCATGGGAGTCGCTCAAACGCCTTGCAGTAAGGCAAGCTAATGAGGGAAACATCACGGCGGTCGTGTTGTCAGAATTCGCGAGATTCTCACGCGCTCGGCCATCGCCCCGGAGGAGCGCTGTTATTGGCGTTACTCCTATTTTGGAGAGGATGGGTAGGCGAGCCCTATCGCAATTCTGTTTGACAGTGTGGCCCCCCTTTTGGTAGCGTGAAGGGCGAATTTAGCGATAAGATGAACGGTCGCCACGGTGATCGAAAGGAGCGTGGATGCGGGAGTTTCACCGAATCAGTCGGCTGCCCCCTTATGTCTTCAACATCGTGACCGAGCTTAAGGTTGAGGCGCGGGCTCGCGGCGAGGATATTATCGACTTCGGGATGGGCAACCCCGATCTGCCGACCCCTCCGCATATCGTTGAGAAGCTCTGTGAGGCGGCCATGAACCCTCGCAACCACCGGTACTCCGCCTCGCGCGGGATCACCAAGCTCCGGTCCGCCATCGCCGACTGGTATGGGCGGCGATATGAAGTGGAGATCGATCCCGAACGGGAGGCGATTGCGACTATTGGCGCCAAGGAGGGGCTGTCGCACTTGGCGCTGGCGGTCGCAGAACCGGGGGATGTGGCATTGGTACCGAGTCCGACCTATCCGATCCATCCGTACTCGGTGATCATCGCCGGGGGGGATGTCCGCAGCGTGCGCCTTGAAGAGGGGATCGATTTCTATGAGGCGCTTGTGACCGCCCACCGGGAAAGCTGGCCGCCGCCCAAGCTGCTGATTCTGAGCTTTCCGCACAATCCCACCACTGCGACCGTGGACCTTGCGTTTTTTGAAAAGGTCGTGGCGTTTGCGCAGGAGCACCACCTGATCGTGATCCACGATCTGGCCTACGCAGATCTGACCTTTGATGGGTACCAGGCGCCAAGCTTTCTACAGGTCCCTGGGGCAAAAGAGATTGGGGTAGAGTTCTTTACGCTCTCCAAGAGCTACAACATGCCCGGCTGGCGTGTCGGGTTCTGCGTCGGCAATCCGCGGATCATTGCGGCCTTGACGCGACTGAAAAGCTATCTGGATTATGGGATGTTCCAGCCGATCCAGATTGCGGCGATCATCGCGCTCAACGGCCCGCAGACCTGTGTGGGGAAGACGGTAGAGACCTATCGAGTGCGTCGCGATGCGCTGGTCGACGGGCTGAACCGGATCGGATGGACGCTCGCGAAGCCGAAGGGTACGATGTTCGTCTGGGCCAAAATTCCGGAATCATACCAAGGTATGGGGTCGCTTGAATTTTCGAAGTTCTTACTCGACAAGGCAAAGGTCGCCGTCTCTCCGGGGATTGGGTTCGGGCAGTATGGCGACGCCTATGTCCGGTTCGCCCTTGTCGAGAACGAGCATCGAACTCGCCAGGCTATCCAGGGGCTGAAGCGGGTACTATAAAAAACAGTGATCAGTGGTTAGTGGTTAGTGATGAGAACAAGATGGCTGGTTGCTGCAGTGAACTGCTGAAAGCTGCTGACTGAAGGCCGATGGATAAGTTTCGTGAGGAGTGCGGCGTAGTAGGAATCTACGGCCATCCGGAGGCCGCGAACCTGGCCTATCTGGCCCTCTATGCGCTTCAGCACAGGGGGCAGGAAAGCGCCGGCATTGCAACGTCGGATGGCGGGTCGCTGCATCTGGAAAAGGCGATGGGGTTGGTAGCCGACGTCTTTTCTGAGACCAGGCTGCGGCGTCTCAAAGGCAACCTCGCCATCGGTCATGTTCGGTACTCGACGACGGGGACCTCGCACCTGAAGAATGCGCAGCCCCTGCTGGCCGGCTATCTCCGAGGCCAGATCGCGCTTGCGCACAACGGCAATCTGACCAACGCGGAAAAGATTCGACAGGACCTCGAGGCGCAGGGGTCGATATTCGGCTCTACCACCGATAGCGAGGTGATCGTCCACCTGATCGCCCGTTCACGGGAGCGGAACCTGTTGGAGGCCGCCATCGATGCTCTGGGTCAGATTCGTGGCGCCTATTCGCTGGCGATTATGAATGAGACCGAGCTGTTGGGCGTCCGCGACCCCTACGGATTCCGTCCGCTGTCGTTGGGCAAATTTGGGGACGCGTGGATACTCGCGTCGGAGAGCTGCGCCTTTGATCTGATCGAGGCACAATTCGTTCGCGATATCGAGCCCGGCGAGGTCGTTCGGATCGATGAGCGGGGTGTCCAGACATTTTTTCCGTTTCCACCTGCGCCCAAGTCGCAATGTATCTTTGAGTATGTGTACTTCTCCAGACCAGACAGCTTTTTGTTCGGTCGATCGGTCGCCGGGATTCGGAAAGATCTTGGACGGCACCTGGCGCGCGAGCACCCGGTCGAGGCGGATGTGGTGATCCCTGTGCCGGATTCCGGCGTGCCTGCCGCGCTCGGTTTTGCGGAACAAGCGCGGCTACCGTTTGAGCACGGGCTGATCCGCAATCACTATGTGGGTCGGACCTTTATCGAGCCGAAACAGGCGATTCGACATTTCGGGGTGAAGATCAAGTTGAATGCCATTCGAGAGTTGCTCGAGGGGAAGCGTGTGGTTGTCGTGGACGACTCGATCGTCCGCGGGACCACCAGCCGCAAGATCGTCTCGATGATCCGGGCGGCCGGCGCATCGGAGGTGCATGTTCGGATCAGCTCGCCCCCGACCATCGCGCCCTGCTACTACGGGATCGATACCCCGACACGGAAGGAGCTGATCGCCTCGACGCACGATGCCGAGGAGATTCGACGCTATCTTCGCGCCGACAGCCTCGGCTATCTCAGCCTGAAGGGATTGCAGCAGGCGGCCGGGAAGGAGAGCCAGGGGGCGGCAGAGTTCTGTCACGCCTGCTTCAGCGGCAGTTACCCGATCCCCTTTGTCGAGGAGAACCAGGAGCAACTCCGCCTCTTTGCAGACTAGAGGGGGCGTGGGGCGCGTAGAGAGATCCTGCTCAAAAGCAGGGGGCTTCCCTTCCGGGAACTGATCACCCCTTGCTTCGGCACGGCCGTGACGAGGCCTGCCACAGTCGTGAGCAACCCCTATGTATCGATGAGGAAAAAGAACGCTGCCCGTTTGTCGACATGTAGCATCGGTGTTCACTGCGGTCGGTTACCAGCTACCAGCTTTTCGGTAATGAGGAGACACGTTGCATGAGTGAAGCCAGTATTGTATTACCGACTTTTGGCCCGCAGGAATGGAAGATCCTCTGGTTTGTCCTGATTTCGGCCTTCATCGCCTTAGGCTACGGCGCCTTCCTGGCGAAGAAGATCATCGGAGAAGACCCCGGTACTCAGGCCATGCAGGATGTGGCCATGGCGATTGAAGAGGGGGCGTTCGCCTACCTGGCGCGCCAGGTCAAGACGATGATCTGGTTCGTCATCGCGATCACGATCGGCCTCTTCTTCATGTATCGCGCGATCTATGAGGGGATGCTCCTGCCGCTTGGTGTGGCGCTCGCCTTCTTCATGGGGGTCGGCGCGTCCTATGGTGCCGGATACGTCGGGATGTGGCTGGCCGTGAAGGGCAATGTAAGGACCGCTGCAGCGGCGCTGCACAGCTTTAAGCGCTCGCTGGAGATCGCCTTCAGGGCCGGGACTGTCTCGGGGATGTTCACCGTCGGCCTGGGGCTCCTGGGTGCCACCATCATCTTTCTCCTGTTCAAAGAGAATGCGATGAAAATCCTCATCGGTTTTGGTTTTGGTGGGTCCCTTGCCGCCCTCTTCATGCGCATGGGGGGCGGCATTTTCACTAAGGCGGCTGATGTAGGCGCTGACCTGGTCGGCAAGGTTGAGAAGGGGATTCCGGAGGACGACCCGCGCAACGCCGCCACCATCGCCGACAATGTGGGTGACAACGTCGGGGACTGCGCCGGGATGGCGGCCGACGTCTTTGAGTCGTACGAGGTGACGCTGGTAGCGGCTATTATCCTGGGAGCCGGGGCGATGCTGGATAAGGACTTTGTTGAGGCGTTCGGCGGGGCAGCCAGCGCCTCCAAGGTCGTCCTGGCGCTGATCATCTACCCCCTCCTGATCCGCGCCGTCGGCGTCTTCGGCTCAATCCTCGGTACCTGGTGCGTTCGGGGCAAGGATGATCCCAACATGAACCCGATGAGACCGATCAATGTCGGATTTTGGGTGGCGGCGCTCAGCTCCGTTGCCGGCTTCTGGGTCGTCAGTTACCTCTATCTCGGCGATATCGTGAGCGAGAAATACGGTGCGCTGTGGTGGCGGGTCTTTCTCGCGAATGTGATGGGGATCGCCCTGGCGCTGTTAATCCAGTGGCTGACAGAGTATTTCACCGCGACCGAGAAGAAGCCGGTCACCGAGATTGCCTATTCCAGCCGGACCGGCCCGGCCACGCTGATCCTCTCCGGGTTTGCGGCCGGTCTCGAATCGAGCGTGTGGGCCATCCTGGCCATTGCCGCCACCATCTTTGGCGCCTACAGCATCTTCGGCGGAAGCTTTTCGCTGTCGGCGTACGGGATTGCGCTGGCCGGACTGGGGTTGCTGGCGACCACCGGCTTTGTCCTGGCCGAAGATACCTTCGGCCCTATCTCCGACAACGCGAACGGCATCTTCGAGATGTCCGGCGCGTTGAAGAACAATCCGAAAACACCGTCGGGGATCGAAGCCCATCGAATTGTCGCCAAGCTCGACGCCGTCGGCAATACGACGAAGGCCCTCACAAAGGGGCTGGCTATCGCGACGGCGGTCATTGCCGCCGTCTCGCTCTTCCGCTCGTTCATCGATGAGGCGCATCTCTTTGAGCAGGGGATTCAGGTGAACCTGCCGGAGGTTTTCGTCGGCTTCCTGATTGGGGGGGCGGTTCCGTTTCTCTTCTCCTCCTTTGCGATCCAGGCGGTGAGCCGAGCGGCGTTCCTGCTGGTTGAAGAGGTGAGGCGACAGTTCAGGGAAAAGCCGGGGATCATGGAGTTCAAGGAGAAGCCCGACTACGGTCGGTGCGTGGAGATCGTCACGTCGGCGGCCCAGAAGGAGCTGCTGGGGCCGGGTGTTCTGTCGATCGTCAGCCCGATCCTGGTCGCCTTTGCGTTCGGGGCGCCGGCGCTGGGCGGCTTCTTGGCCGGCGCAATCCTCACCGGCCAGCTCATGGCGGTCTTCCTTGCGAATACCGGCGGCGCCTGGGACAACGCCAAGAAGAAGATCGAGGAGGGTCTGTTCGGCGGCAAGGGAACCGACTGCCACAAGGCCGCCGTCATCGGCGATACGGTCGGCGATCCGTTCAAGGACACCGCCGGACCGGCCATCAACCCGATGATCAAGGTGATGAACCTGGTCGCGATCCTGGTGGCCCCGCTGGCGATTCGCGAGATAAGTTGGGGCGTGCGGGGGCTGATCTTTGGGGCGTGCGTCCTTATCCTCGGGATGTCGGTCCTCTTCAGCAAGCGAGGCTCGATCGTTGAGGAGGAACCCGCAGCAGCGGCAAAGCAGGCGGAGGCCAGCCGCGCGCACTAGCCGAGACGGCTTGTGCTTTCAATCGCCTGCCGATCATCCTGACACAGGGTACAGCGGTGATTGTCGGCAGGGAAACAATAGGAATCAGCCAGACTTGTCTGCCGCCAGGCAGGCGAGAACGTCTGACTGGAGCGTAAGTATAACGGCCCTTCAGGGTAGGTAAAGCCCTGAAGGGCCGTTATGTTCTTAGGGGCGAGCGCCGGTTTTTCCTATGGGCGTGACGGTGATGTGAATATATACCCATACGAGAATGGCTCGTGGGTCATATTGCTTCATCATAAATGTGGCCGAACCGCGGGTATGGGGTATTCAGCGTATGACGTACTGTACGCCTGCGGCCGGGCAATGATTCGACAAGGTAAATCCAATGGCGCGTTCGAAGATTGACATTGCGCTGTTATTTGGTACGCGCACCATGCGCTTGTTCGCCTACGGCTTCTTGTCTGTTGTGTTGACGTTGTATCTCGCGCAGCTCGGCCTGAGCGAACAAGCCATGGGCTTACTGCTTACCCTGACGCTGGTTGGTGACGCGGGGATTTCGCTCTGGATTACCATGTCAGCCGACCGGTTCGGTAGGCGACGAATGCTGGTGCTGGGGGCGGTATTGATGATCGTGGCCGGTGCGGCGTTTGTTCTCACGCACAACCTTACCCTCTTGATCGTTGCCGCGATTATCGGTGTTATCAGCCCAAGTGGAAACGAAATCGGTCCGTTCTTGTCCATTGAACAGGCTGCCCTGTCCCAACTCCTGCCGAACGAACGACGTACGCATGTGTTTGCGTGGTATAACCTTGTCGGCTCGTTTGCGACTGCGTCGGGCGCGTTGGGCGGTGGGTGGCTGGCTCACACCCTGCAGGGATCTGGTTTTTCACCGCTGGAGTCGTACCGTGTCGTATTGATCGGCTATGCCATAAGCGGGGTATTGCTTGCCTCAACGTTTCTGTGTCTGTCCTCATCGGTTGAAACGACAGCAAGCCGTATGCCTGCCCATCGCATGTTGGGGCTGCATCGTTCCAGAGGGGTAGTGATGCAACTGAGCGCCCTGTTTGCGTTGGATGCGTTCGCAGGTGGGTTTGTGATTCAAAGCCTTATCGCGTACTGGTTTCACATCAAATTTGGAATTGACGTCGGGCTACTCGGCAGCATCTTTTTTGGCGCAAATATCCTGGCCGGCATCTCGGCGCTATTGGCTGCCCGCATCGCAGCACGGATCGGCCTGATTCGGACCATGGTGTTCACACACATTCCCTCGAATGTGTTGCTCTGCCTTGTGCCGCTCATGCCCAATCTGCCCCTCGCGATCGGTGTGCTTCTTCTACGTTTCAGTATTTCACAGATGGATGTGCCGACCCGTCAGTCGTACACCATGGCGGTCGTGTCTCCCGACGAACGCTCCGCCGCATCCGGGGTCACCACGATAGCCCGTTCGGTAGGTTCATCGCTATCGCCGGCACTCAGCGGTCTTTTGCTTGCGAATCCTGTGCTCATCGGCGCACCGTTCGTGGTCGCCGGTGGTTTAAAAATTATCTACGACGTAATCTTGTATCACAAGTTCCGGTCTCTCAAGCCTCCCGAAGAGAGTGCAGGCGCTCGCCAGGTCGGTGCGTTCAAATAGTGTATGCCGTTATTAAGGGGAGCAGTTAATAGATTGCGCCCTTGCACCTCATCTCAGGTCACCTCCCCCTTTGAAAAGGAGGCAAGCTATTGTATGCTCTGATTAATAACTACCCGTGGTGATCGTTGCCAAGGCTGGACACCGGCGTGACATCGGCGGGCGCAGCTAACCAGACTTGTGATTTGGAGGGTGGGGTCGGTAATGGGGAAACTGTATGACGAAATAGATGACGAGCTTCGAGCATTCATCGAGGAGCAGCGGATGTTCTTTGTGGCGACGGCACCACTCGATGCCGCCCACCATATTAATCTGTCGCCCAAGGGACTGGATACGCTGCGGGTTCTCGGTCCGCGTGAGGTCGCGTACCTGGATTACGTTGGCAGCGGTGCGGAAACGATCGGACATCTGAAGGAAAACGGTCGGATCGTTGTCATGTTGTGTGCGTTGGACGGACGGCCGAAGGTTGTGCGCCTGCATGGTTACGGCCAGGTATTAGAGCCAGGAGGTCCCGAATACCAGCGATTGCGTTCGCTCTTTCCGGTCCACCCGGCCGACCGCGCGATCATCCGCATTTCGGTCGGTCGCCTCTCGGTGTCGTGCGGCTTCGGTGTTCCGGTCTATCGGTTTGAGCGGGAGCGCGCTGAGTTGATCGACTGGTCGGATCGGAAGGGCGCCGACGGCCTGAGGCAGTATCAGACTACGAGGAATTCGACGAGTATCGATGGGTTGTCGGCTGTCACGTGGCTCTCGGGTTCGGAGAGTCCAGGTGAGCCATCGGTCGGGTGATGGGATCTGTTGACCAATATTGAAGAGGAGCCAGAGACGATCATGCCCGCCTACATGATTCTGGATATTGAGATCACCGATCCGGTCGTATTTGAACGGTACCGGCAACTCGCGCCACCCGCCCTGGCGGTGTACGGCGGCAAATATCTGGCGCGTGGGGGCCGGACCGAGACGCTGGAAGGCGAGTGGGCACCCAACCGGCTGGTCATCCTGGAGTTTCCGGATATCGATCACGCTGAGCAGTGGCTGGAATCCCCCGAGTATCGGGAGGCCAGAGCGTTGCGGCGTCAGAGCGCAAAAAGCAACATCGTCGTGATCGAGGGGTAACTAACCATCCATCGCAGTTCTGCACCTGAAGCTACACCTACCCTGAAAGAGGATCCATCAACCAACCGAAAATACAGGTGGAATACGGTTGACAATGGGTCCTATTCATACTACAAGGACGGGCAGGAGACCGTATGAATACCATGCCTCTCCTCTTCTCGACGTTGCGACGTTGTCCGGTCCTCGATGCTGAGGGTCAGCTCGTAGGCCAGCTCAAGGACCTCGTGCTGTTGCCGTTGGGGGTGCTACCCCTGGTGACGAAGCTCGTCGTTCTGACACCCGAGAAGGAGGAGCTGATTTTGCCGTGGGAGGTCGTGGCGCGCCTGGACCAGGAGCCGCCGTCGATCCACCTGTCTGCCGTACGTGAGACCCTTCAGTCGGTGGAGCCGCGGGCGGAAGAGATGGGATTGGGTAAGACGCTTGTAGATCGAAAGGTCGTGGACACCAAACATCACAAGGTGATCCGCGTCAATGACCTGGAGTTCCGAGAGGTCCAAGGTCGACTGCAACTGGTGGCCGTGGAGGGGGGACTTCGGGGTCTGCTGCGACATTTGATCTCCGATGCGTCGGTTGAACGGATCGAGCGTCTCTTCAATACGCGGTTGGAACGAGAGACGACTCCGTGGGAGGTGGTCGAGCCGGTCGAGACGGAGTTGACGAAGGCCAAGCACCGTGCGGCCTATGCCAAACTGGCCAAGCTCCATCCGGCCGACATTGCCGATATCATCGAGGAGTTGAACCCCAGCGAGCGGGCGATCGTGTTGGCGGCCCTGGATGAAGAAACCGCCGCCGAGACGCTGACCGAGACCGAGCCGGAGGTCCAGAGCTCGATGGTCCAGATGATGGAGAGTGAGCAGGCGGCCGACATCCTGGAGCGGATGGAACCGGATGAGGCGGCGGATATCCTGAGCGACCTGCCGGAGGAGAAGGCCCAGGAGCTCCTGGAGACGATGGAGGAGGAGGAGGCGCAGGAGGTGGTGGAACTGCTCACGCACGAGGAAGATACGGCAGGCGGGCTGATGACCACCGGGGTGTTTACGCTACCGCCTGATCTTACCATGGTCGACGCCATCGGGCGCCTCCGTTCTGCGGCAGGGGAGGAAGCGGAAACCATTTACTACATCTACGTGACCGATGAGTTGGATCGGTTGCTTGGCGTCTTAAGCCTTCGGGATCTGATCCTGGCTGAGCCGGGTCAGCGTCTTGAGGATATCATGGTGCGGCAGGTCATCAGTGTACGCCCGGAAAGCGAGTTGCGCGAGGTTGCCGAAACCTTCACCAAGTACAATCTGTTGGCTGTACCCGTCGTAGACGAGGGGGGGGAGTTGCGAGGGATCATCACAGTCGATGATGTCCTGAATCTGATCCTCCCGATGATATGGAAGCAGCGCGTAGCGAAAAAGTACATTTAGCCGTTACCACACTCAGGACATTTGATGCGGCTTTCGCGGATCAGGAAGCGGCGGATCCTCCGATTCTTGGCCATTATGGGCCCGGGGATCATCACCGCCAGCGTCGATCAGGACGCAGGGGGGATTACGACCTATTCCCTCGCCGGCGCCCACTTCGGCTATGGACTGCTCTGGTCGCTGTTGTTTATCACGATTGCCCTGGCGATCGTGCAGGAGATGGGTTCGCGGATGGGGGTGGTGAGCGGCAAGGGACTGGCCGAGTTGATCCGCGAGCGATTCGGCGTTCGGATTACCTTCGGCGTCATGGTCGTCCTGGTAGTGGCGAACCTGGCCAATACGGTCTCCGAGTTCGCGGGTGTGGCGGCCAGTCTGGAGATCTTCGGCGTAAGCCGCTATCTCACTGTCCCATTCGCCGCGCTCATCGTAAGCTGGTTGGTGGTCAAGGGGACCTACCGTCTCGTCGAGCGCATCTTCCTCGGCGCCAGTCTCTTTTACGCCGTCTATCTGGTATCAGCCTTTCTGGCCGGTCCGTCGTGGCCGGCCGTCCTGCGCCAGACAGTCCGGCCCACGTTCCACATCGAGCGCGACTATCTGACGATGCTCATCACCCTCGTAGGAACCACGATCGCGCCATGGATGCAGTTCTATATCCAGGCCTCCATCGTCGATAAGGGTGTCCCGCGCCAGGCTTACGGGTACGTCAAACTCGATGTCTGGGTCGGCAGTCTGGTCGCCTCGGCGGTCGCGTTCTTCATTATCGTCGCGTGCGGCGCGACCCTCAACATTCACGGGATTCGTGTCGAGACGGCCGAGCAGGCCGCCATGGCCATCGAACCATTCGCGGGCCAGTACGCGACGCTCTTGTTTGCCGTGGGTCTGCTGAACGCGTCTCTCTTTTCTGCTGCCATCGTGCCTCTTTCGACGGCCTATGCGGTCTGCGAGGGGCTGGGGTGGGATACCGGCATCGATCGGAGCTTTCGCGAGGCACCCGGATTTTTCAGTATCTACCTGACTATGGTGGGCGCAGGTGCGCTCCTGATCCTCTGGCCGAAGGCGCCGCTCATCACCATCATGTATCTGTCCCAGACATTAAACGGCATCCTGCTGCCGGCGGTCCTGATCTTCATGCTTCTGCTGATCAACGATCCGGCGATTATGGGCACACGCGTGAATACGCCGACCTATAACCTGATCGCCTGGGGCACCGCCTTCCTGATGGTGGTCCTGACGCTCTTGCTGTTGGTGACCTCGGTCATCTAAGTAGCGCATAAGCAGGGCTTTGGCTTGACAGGGTTGGGGGAGAGAGGGTAAAAGAGCGGGAACGGAGCGGGGATGGGGACGAAGCAGCGATATGCATCGGCGATCAAGGCGTGGCCGGCTGAGGAGCGGCCCCGGGAGCGGCTCCTTGCACACGGGCCGAGTGCCCTCACGACGGCGGAGTTGCTCGCGATCCTGCTGCGCACCGGAACCGGCGGCCAGAGCGCTGTAGAACTGGCCAGAGGCCTGCTGGAAAAGGCGGGGGGTCTGCGCGAGCTGGACCGTAAAGGCGCGGACGAGCTGCAAGAGGCAAAGGGGCTCGGCCTGGCGAAGATCACCCAACTGAAGGCTGCCCTGGAGTTGGGCCGTCGGCTGCTGGCCGAAGAAAAAAAGGTGCTGGGAGCTGTGACCTCCTCGAAGGAGGTTTACGAGTGGCTGCGACCCCAGATGCAGGGTCTGACCAAAGAGATCTTCCAGGTGCTGCTGCTCAACGGCAGCAATGAGGTGCTGGAGAACGTAACAGCGTCGGAGGGATCGCTGACGGAAAGTCCGGTCTACCTTCGGGACCTGGCGAACCTTGCCAATCGTCACGGGGCCGCCGCCCTGATTGTCGCCCATAACCACCCATCGGGTAACCCTCGTCCAAGTTCGACCGACAGGTCGTTGACCGAGGAACTGGTGGTCATGGGACGGCTTCTGAAGATCGGCGTACTGGATCATGTGATTATTGGAGACGGACGCTATTTCAGTTTCGCCGACGAAGGGCTGATTGAGCAATATGGGGCGGCCTTTGACGGGCGCCGCACGCGGTGAGGAACGATGCAGAAGATGCCTGGTGTGGTGAGGATGCCTAAGGGGATCATATCGAGCGTTGCAGGGTTTGCAGGGCTGGCTGGACTCCTCCTGCTATCGGGGTGTCAGTTTCTTCCGCCGGAGCTGAGAACGCTCAAGGCGCCGATCAGGTTGTCTCCGTTCAGGCACGAGGTGACCATACAGCCGTCCCGTGGAATGGGCCCTGCGCCCTTTACCGTCGATCAGGCGAGAGCAAAGGCCGCTGAGGTGCAACTGACCCTTTCCAACCCCACCACCTCGACGATTCGGGTAGTCTGGGGCGAGGGAACCTTTATCACGGCCGACAGTCTTTCCTACGCGATTGGGGTCAAAACCGAAGGCGGAGAGCCTTCAACGCGGCCGACCCTCATCGAGGCCAACAGTACGGTTCGGGTGACGGTGATTGCCGTTGCGAAGGATGGAAAATCGGTGACACCGGACGATAAGTCGATCGACGCGCCCTATCGAGTAGGGCTCAAGCTGACCGCCGAGCAGGGGATTACCAGTTGGAAGGGGACTGTCTGGGTGTTTGTCTTGTAGGGGATCCTCGTAATGAGGAGACCTCTTGAGAATGGGAGGGAGCGACCGAATGCCGATACAGGAGGGAAAGGTGGGCCGGAACGTGCAGCGACCGAAGTCGGAGAAGCGCTACGGCGTCAGCGCGGTGGTGCTATGGGGAGCGGTTCTGGCGTACAGCCTTGTCGTTGGATGGGTCCCGCGTGGATGGACCGATGAGCCTGCGCAAACAGGTGGGCATCACCATCATCCGGTGGCGTCTCCACCTCAATCGACAACGCGACAGACAGGATCGGTCACGCAACCGCCTCGTCTTGCGATTCCCCCGAAGTGGCGATTTACTATGCCGACAGGGGATCATCATACCGGACGACAGGTCTTTATCGACTTTGAATGCTTTAAATGTCATGATGTGGCCGGCGAGGATTTCCCTGCGCCAGCGGCGGAACAGGGGGACGTCGGGCCAGCACTCTCCGGGATGGGGGCGATGCATCCGGCAGAGTATTTTCTCGAAACAATGATCGATCCGAACGCCTCTGTAGCCTGGCGGATCAAGCACCACAAGGATGAGGATAAAGGATATCTCGGTCCCGACGGCAAATCAAAGATGCCCAGCTATAACGATACGATGACCGTCCAGCAGCTCATCGATCTCGTCGCATACATGAAGACCCTGACCGAGGGCGGGCATAAACATTAAGGTGCCGCATGAAAACCACGGGGTGAAGGGTGCAGGGTGAGGACAGGGCTGTGGAACGCAAGACAAGCAACACGCTGTATAGTCGGCAGCGCAGATTCTTTGCCCGGATCTATGAGTCCGGCAGGCCGACGCCGTGGCCTTCCGTTGAACCGACACCGGCCGTTCGTCGTCTGGTAGACCTGCTCACACAGCACAAAGGGGGTAGTCGGATACTGGATCTGGGTTGTGGTGAGGGGCGACATACCCTCCTGTTTGCCGGGGCCGGGTTCGTTACGGTCGGCCTGGACTATCTGGCGGCGCCCTTAAAGACCGTCGTGCAGCGGGCGGAATCAAAGCGGCTGATACCTCGGATCAAACTCCTGCTGGGCGATGCGTTGAGGCCGCCCTTGAAGCCGGGCAGTTTCGACGCGCTGATCGACAGCGGGGTATTCCATCACACCAGGAAGGCCGACTGGCCGATCTACTTCGACCGCGTACTACCCCTCGTCAAGCCTGGCGGCTATGTGCACCTGACAGTCTTCAGTACGAGGTTCAAACACTATCCGGGCGAACGGCGAACGCGCAACTGGTATGTGCACCGCAACCATTATGACCGCTTTTTCGCCAAACGTGACTTCGCCGAAATCTTCGGCCGGCGGTGTACCATCGTCACGATTGAGGAGGAGCGCGAGGGGCTGAATGGCTTCTTTCACGTCCTCATGCAGACGCGCCCGACGTCTGTGCGCGGCGCCCACTAGCGTTGTCCGTATTGAGGTTCCGACCGTGCGTCAGTCTGATGGCGGTTGCGGCATTTGTAATCGTACCGAGTTCGACGCGCGGAGCCATTGTTCCAGGATCTCTCAACGATGTCGCGGCTGTCCGTACTGCACCCGCAGAGGCGACAGAGGTGGCGCCTCAGAGCGCTGCGATCGTCGAGGATACGGAGACCCGAGAGATCGTTGCGCAACCAACCCTGCGGCGGCAGATTCCGCGTATCCGATTTGCGGGCAACCGGCGGACGTATGAATTTCTGATAGCGCACCCACCATTCGCAACCCAACTGGCCAGGCGTCTCTCCCCGCCTCTCGAACGCTATACCGTCACGCAGATCCAGGAAGGCGTCTATACGGTCGAAGACCGGGGCGCCCTACGGGGTGAGGCGCGACTGATCGCGGCGATGGGCGATCACCGCGTCTATCGGTTTCAGGGGGAATTTCGATCGCTGGCCCATCTGCTCCGTTTCAAGGGTCGGATAGTTCTGATCCTGCAATACCGCGAGGTCCGACAGGGGAACCTGATCTTCATAGACAGCGACCCCGATTTCTATCTCAGGATCGATCATCCATTCTTTCACATCATGACCAAGCTGCTGTCGCCGCTGGTCATATCCATTGTCGATCGGCGAGTGCAGACGATGATTGAGGCGACTCGAACAGTGTTCGACCGGGTGCGGACCGACTCCAGTGGGCTCTATCGACAGATGCGCGCGTGGCCGGAGGTAGATCCCGCGGATGCCGAGGCCTTTCGACAGACCTTCCTCGACAAGGAGAACGTACAATGAATACCGGGCGAGAGGCGATCGGCCAGCTCTTCATGCTGGGTTTTGAAGGAACCGCGCCATCCAAGGCGCTTGAGGGCTTTATACGAGATCTGAACCCGGGCGGCGTGATTCTCTTCACGCGAAACCTTGGCAGTCCGGAAGAGATCGCCACGCTCATCGACTCGCTGCAGGCAGCCTCACGCACCCCCCTCTTTGTCGCGATCGACCAGGAGGGCGGGAAGGTGGCGCGCCTGCAACCCCCGTTCACCCGGTGGCCTGGCGCCGAGACGGTCGGGGCAGCGGGTTCCATCGAACTGACCCAGGCTATCGGTGCATCGATCGGCAAAGAGCTGATGGCGGTCGGCATCAATATGAATATGGCGCCGGTCCTCGATGTCCTCACCAATCCCGCAAATCCGGTCATGGCGGGCCGTAGTTTCAGTTCGGATCCACACACGGTTGCGGAGCAGGGGATCGCCTTTTTCAGAGGGCTCGCCAATCAGGGGGTGGTGGCGGTCGGCAAGCATTTCCCGGGACATGGCGACACAATGGTCGACTCTCACCTCGCCCTTCCGATCGTCCCCTACGATCTCAATCGACTTGCAGCGATGGAGTTAATGCCGTTTAGCCAGGCAATCGGTGCCGGGATCCCGGCGCTGATGACGGCTCATCTCCTTATCCCGGCCTTGGATCCGAAACAGCCGGCTACCCTGTCGCGACGGATCCTGACCGATCTGCTCCGGGACCAGTTGGGATTCCATGGCCTGGTCGTCAGCGACGATCTCTTGATGCAGGGGATCGCCGACACCACCCCTCCAGGTGAGGCGGCCATTCGATTGTTTGAGGCCGGAGGTGATCTGGCGTTGATTTGTCATGATGAGGGGGCCCAACGACAGGCGTTCGATGTGGTCGTTGAGGCGGTCGAGGCGGGACGACTGTCAGAGACGACATTCAGCATGTCGTACGATCGCATTATGAAGGCGAAGGCGCAACATCTCCGACGCAGGCCGATCGTATCCGTCGAGGAGATCAGAAGGGTTGTGGGCTGTGATGCGCATCGGCAACTGGTGGCGCATCTGGTCGAACATCCCTCATGAAGCACCTCCGGCGGACGACCATGTCGCTGACCGCGCTGGTACTGACCGCGTGTGCAGCCGGCAACGGTCTGCAGGTCGTAGCGGCCCACGATGAGAAGCTTCGCGTGGAGCGCAACGCACAAACGCTCGTGAACGCCCTTCCGGTCAATGTCTCCAGGCGATCATTTAGATTTCAGATTGCGGCCGATGATCGGGCTTCGGTGTGGAATATCGCGCCGGGCGTGATTGTTATCAGCCAGACGACGGCTCGCCATGCAACCGATGACGAGCTGATCCAACTCATCGCTCACGGCATGGCTCACGATCTGCTGGCTCATCCGGTTGCTGAGACGGGCCCTTCTGGTGCGCGTGAAGCGGCGGAGAATATCGCGATTGCGGCGGTTCCCGGAGGCATCCTGCTGGCAGGGGTCGTTGAAGGGATCGCAGGGAACGGCGCCTACACCCTCGCCCATGAGATCGATGCCGAGCGGATCGGACTGCGACTGTGGCTGTACAGCGGCCGGACGTGCGCCACATGGATCGCACTGCGCCAGGCCCAAAGGACGCACGGCCGCAGTTGGCACGAACCGATCAAGGACGTGACTCCCCCCTTTGATGACCTGATGCGGACAGCTCAAGAGGAATGTGTGGGACAGCGGTAGGAAAGAGGGTGTAGGGGGGTGGGGGGTCGATTACCGGGCAGCGTCGACGAGCGCCCGGAAGAGTGCGAGCTGCTCCGAATGGCTGGGGAACATCCGCTCCGGATGCCAGTGAACCGCTAGAAGTAACTGACCGGCGCCCTCAATCCCTTCGATCACGCCATCCGGAGCAACGGCATTGACCATAAGACCGGGCGCCAGGTCGTGGATAATCTGGTGATGGGTGCTGGTCACGCGCAGATCACGAACGCCAAGCATCTCGGCGAGGCGGGTCCCTTGTACGATGCTCACCTGATGGACCGGCTCCCCGCGCTGCTCTCGAGCGCTCTGGTGCGCCGGGTCGGTCTGTTCCCGGTATGAGAGATCCTGGTAGAGACTACCACCCAGGGCGACGTTCACGACCTGGAGTCCTCGGCAGATCCCCAGTAACGGCAGGTCGCGATTGCGGGCGTTCTGAACCAGCGCCATTTCAAAGCGATCGCGCTCTTGGTCGATCTCACCGCACCGTTCGAGAATCGTCTGGCCGTAGAAGGAGGGGTGGATATCGGCGCCTCCGGTCAAAATAAGCCCGTCGATCGCCTCCAGATACGCCTCGGCCAGCGCAGGCTCCCTCGAGGCAATGGGCAGGATCAGCGGCAGACCGCCGGCCTCCAGCACCGCACGAGGATAGCCCTCCAGGATGGCTTCCCATCGTTCATCGTTGTCCTGATAGTGCCAGCTCGTGATTCCGATCTTCGGGCGCATCTATGCGATCCTGCGCACCACGCGGCCTGGTCTGGCGCCGGTGTGCTCGCCAGTCTCAATCACCGGGACCCCGTTCACGAAGACGTCACGAATACCGATGGGGTACTGGATCGGCATAGCATAGGTCGCCCGGTCCGAGACAGTCGCTGCGTCGAAGAGGACCAGATCGGCCGCGCAGCCGATCGCCAGACGCCCGCGATCCCGCAGGCCGAGTTTACGGCATGGATCCCAGGTCATCTTTCTGATGGCGGTCGGCAGATCGAGTATGCGCCGTTCCCGCACAAAATGACCCAAGAACCGCGGGAAGGTCCCGAAGGTCCTCGGGTGGGGGCGGCCGTGACTGAGCGGACCCTCGTGGCTGCGACAGCCGGAGTCCGAGCCGATCATCGTATACGGCTTTCTGAGGATCGTCTCCAGGTTGTCATCGCACATGGTGAAGAAGATGGCGTCGACCTGCAATCGCTCTGCAAGCAACAGATGAAGGACGAAGTCGACCGGTTCCATCTCGTTCAGCTTCGCCGCCTGGTCCACACGCAGTCCCTCGTATCGCCGGTGCTCATCCAGCGTTACCTCGGAGATCATCAGTCGCGACCAGTAATCGGTCTGATAGTGTTGCGTCAGATCCTGGGCGATCCGGGCGCGTGTTGCCGGATTGTGCAGCCGGTCGACCCGTTCCGATTGCCCCCCTTCCAAGGCCCAATCCGGCAGGACCGCCTGCAGGCCGGTGTTGGAAGCCGTATACGGATAGCGATCGCAGGTGACGTCAAGACCGCGTGCTTGTGACCCTTCGATCAGTTGAAACGCCTCCGTGAGCTTCGGCCAGTTGTGCTCTCCGGAGGTCTTGAGGTGGGAGATTTGAAGTGAGATGCTCGCGCGCTCCGCTACGTCGAGAATCTCCACGATGGCCTCGAGCAATCGGTCGCCTTCGCTCCGCATATGGCAGGTGAGGATACCGCCGGCCTCTCGTACGGCGGCGGCGATGGCGACAAGCTCGTCAGGGCTGGAGAAGCAGGCCGGCGCATAGATCAGGCCCGTAGACAGACCAAGCGCGCCCTCGGCCATCCCCTGTCGTGCGCCGTCGATCATCGCCTCCAACTCGGCTTCTGACGGCGCACGATTGGCGCCCCCCATGACTGAGCCGCGCAGCGTGTTATGTCCGATCAGCAGCCCGAAATTCTCTGAAATCCCTGCGGCCTCCAGCCGTGAGAAGTAGGCCGACACCCCGTTCCAGGTGTGGTCGAGGCTGTACAGGTCGCGATAGAGGGCCGCCCGTTCCGCGCACCATGGTCCCCATATCGGGGCGGCTGCATAGCCGCAATTGCCGCCGATCTCGAGGGTCACCCCCTGTCGAACGGCGCTGTCGGCCGTCGGCTGAAGCAACAGATGATAGTCGGAGTGCGAGTGGATGTCTATGAAGCCGGGGGCAAGCGTCAGCCCGTTCGCATCGATCACGCGGGCGCCCGAGGCTGGTGCGATCCGACCGATCGTGGCGATCCGATCGCCCGTGATGGCGAGGTCGGCTCGTTGCGCCGGCGCCCCGGTCCCGTCGACAAGTTCAGCATTTCGGATTATCAGGTCGTAGGTAGCCATAACGCACCAGCTAGTCGTTGATTACAATAATACTCGTGACGTCATTTCCGCAGTCCTTCAGCGGGAATCCATTGATGTTACTGGATACCCGCTTTCGCGGGTATGACGGCTTATGTGCACTAACTTTCGCAACAAGTACTTGCTCAAGCCAATAATTTGATACGTCTTCTATACTTCGCCTCAAGTCGTCGGTTGTGCTCGTCGCCTTCGGGCAGGTTGGCACTGAGATAGATCGGCGGCACCAGGCCCTTTGCCACGAACCGTTCGACCACCCCACAGACGATGGAGTTAATGATGAAGGCCCCCGCGATCAGCGAGGTGGGCCCGACCTTTGCTGCCAGGCCTTGAACACTTAGGGCACCATCGCCGGCCTCGCCGCCGTTGTTGATCACGACGTCGGCCAGTTCAAAGAGGCGCCGGCCGCTGACATGACGCGACGCCACGGCTTGGGCATGGTGGAGCGACGTGATAGCGATGATTGTGAGCTGTCGTGTTTTTCCCTCTAACGCCAGTTCAACCGGAACCGGGTTGATGCCCGCGTTCGAGATGATGATCAGGACCTCTCCGGCTTGGGGCTCGTGATAATCAAGGAGAACGCCGGCGATCCCGCTCAGCCGCTCGAATCGCCCGCTCTTTTTCGGAGCTGTGAGTGGGCTCAGAAACGGCTCGGTCATCGTGTTGACGGGAACCAGCCCGCCGGCGCGATGAAACGCCTCCTCGGCGACGAGGTGGGAATGCCCACTGCCGAAGACATGCAGCACGCCGTCAGCCAGAAGCGATGAGAAGATCAGGTCGGCCGCTTCACCGATTGGCTTTGCCTGGGTTCGCTGAAGCTCGTCGAGCACTCGTACCACGGCTTCATAATATCCCGACACTTCATCCTCCGTCCTCTATGCTGATGCCACATACGGTGTGGCGTCAGCAGCACATTCGATCTTATGGTTATCAGATTCCGTGAAATGTCCGTCCTGGAACGATTTTACCAAGGATCGCAGAATGCCGTGCGCCGGTGATCTGGGGGAGGTTCCCCGGCCGGCTGTATGCTGCCAGATATGCGAGCAAGGCAAAGGCCGAAGCCTCCATGGCACGGGCAGGGAAGCCCGCCTCGTCGGCCGTCAGGAGACGACACCCGGGTAGCGTCTCGTGAAGCCGCTTGATCAGGATCGGATTGTTGACACCGCCGCCGCAGATGATCAGGTCTGCTGCGGTAGCGTCATGCGGAAGATCCCGTTTGACGTGAAGGGTCACCGACTCCGCCGTAAAGGCGGTGACGGTCGCAACGGCATCCTCCTCAGAGATGACCCGGTCTGCAGTGCGCTGAAGTATAGCGTCGATCAAGGCCGGACCGAAGGTTTCCCGACCGGTGCTCTTGGGTGGTCGGCGTTTCAAGTAGGGATGAGCCATCAGAAAGCGCAACAGTCGTAAGTTCACGTGTCCCGCTTGCGCGATGCGACCATCCAGATCGGCGTCCATCGCGCCGCCGCTCAATCGTGCCACCATGCCGTCAATCAGGACATTGCCGGGGCCGGTATCGAATGCGACGATGCCGCGCAGTCCACGCCCCCGCGGCAAGAAGGTGAGGTTCGCGATCCCGCCCAGGTTCAGGACAATCCGGTGTCGCCGGGGATGGCGAAACAGGAGCGCATGCAGGTACGGAGTCAGCGGCGCTCCCTCTCCGCCCGCAGCCATATCCCGAGGGCGAAAATCGGCTACCGTCGTGACTCCCGTTCGCTCAGCAATAACTGATGGTTCGCCGATCTGTAACGTCGAGCGAACCGAGACCCCATACTCTTGTGTAGGTGTCGGTAAATGGGCAATAGTCTGTCCGTGCGAACCGATCAGGGCCACTTCACCTAAGGGGACGCCCGCACGTCGGGCCACCAATGCCGCCGCTTTCGCAAAAAGCTCACCAAGCAGTACATTCAAGCGGCAGATTTCTGAGGTGGCACCGGATCCGGCGTCCGCCAGTCCGAGAATTCGCCGGCGAAGCGTACCCGGGAAGGGCGAGACCTCAAAGTGTAAGAGCCGCAGTGTAAGTCGCCCGGCTTCCGGGGTAATTTCAACAAGGGCAGCATCGACCCCATCAGCCGAGGTCCCCGACATGAGCCCGATAATTTTCATGGGGAGTTCCTGCGCTCCGCCCCTGTGGGCAAGAAAGAAATGTCCATCATCTGGCCCTCGAAGACACGTCCCTCCGCTTCTGATGAAAGATCAAATCGACTTCCCGCGCGAAAGAGCAGAGGCAGTATCTTATACCTGCCGGGGGGCATCGCATCGCCGAGGCGATGCCGGATAGATTCAATTCGTGGTTGACGCAAGACCAGGGTAGGCATAAAAGGAGTGGGTACTGAAGAGACCGAGCCCTGAGTCAAAAAGCGGATCTCTCCTTCCGGAGAACGAATCAGAAGATAGCAATCGAGAGGGTCGGTGTCCGTTCCGGGGTACATCGATACTGTGATTTCGACAGGAGCGGCTCGGTTGACCTCGGGCGGGTTGACGCTGACTGCCATCTTGGGATAGTCATGAGGGGCGAACTTACCGGTAGTCTTATGGATGAATGTTCTGAGGGAGTAGATGAGTTGGCCATCGGACCACGACCAGACCCGTCGAGACTTTGAGCCGACATCCGGGTTCCATCCTCCTGGGAGGAAAGCTCCCATGGCGTGAATGACGATGGACAACGCCCCCAAAGAAACAAACGTCCACCTGAGCGCCCTTCTGGGTTGCAGGACGGAGTAAGAAGGGACCAGAAAGAGCGCAAGCAGCGGAGCGATATCGGTGAGATAGCGGGGACCGAAAGACCACTCATCCCGCCACACGGGCCACCGGCTGTAAAACGCGATATTGAGCGCGACCCCTATCGCAAGATAACGAAATAGCTCTGAACCCTTTTGTATCCAGGCTAGATAGATTCCGATGAACGAGAAGAGTAACACAGGTGAGAAGATGAGGAGGCCACGATTCGGACTCACCAGTTTCGCCGCGAGGCCTGCAAAGAGCGGCGTCCAGTGTGCTTCATCCGTCACCTGCATGGCATAGGGTACCAACACAACCGAGTCAAACAGGAGATAGTTATACAGAGTCAGGAGGACGCCCAGGGGAAGGGCGAAAAGCAAGAAGCGGACGATCTGATCGCGCCGATGGAAAAGGATGTAGATCGTAAGCGGTAAGGCGATCAGGAGGTTCGTGTATCGGCAGATGACTGCGGCAGCCAGGAAAAATCCTGCATAGGCCGAATAGCGTCGTTCCTCCATACCGCGCACGAGACAGTAGAGCGTTGCGGCGAGAAACAACTCGCTGGGACCATGTTGCCACAGAGCCTGAGCGCTGATACTGAATGTTCCGGTGCCAAACGCATAAAGGGTTGTGATAAGCAGCGCGGCTGCTTCATTCGTCAGCCGTTTGAGGGTCATGTACAGGACGACAACGGATCCTGCCGCGATGGTAGAGGCAGACAGCTTTTCCAGATCCGTGGCGAGAGAGGACGTCGGCGCGACCCCGGACCACACCGAGAACATGTAGACGGGTAGCGCGAGCAGACCGGCAAAGGGCGGAAAGAAGGGGAGGTAATGGTCGTGAGCGAGAAATAAATATGCGGGAACCCCGCGGTTGCTGAAGAGAAAGTCAAACTCATCAAAATCAAAATCAAACTCCCGCAAGATGGTGAAAGGGAGATAGCGTGCGGGAATGGTATCCACAGCACCAATAAGTCTTCCGTTGGCGCTATAGACGAGCATGGCGAACAGAAAAAGCCGGAGTGGAGTGGGACGAGTCAGCAGTCGTGTGAGTTGACCGTTTTCTCGTCGTAACGTGATTTCCATGAGCAGCATCAAGACGAACGCACAGACCCACACGGCCAGTTTTGAGCCGACCTTGATCACTCCGAAAGGGGAACTGTAGATCCCGTAAAACGGGAGCCTTTCGGCGAGGGCCAGGAGCAGGAATACGGCAGAGATCGCTGTGACGACATCCGCCACCGCTCTCATAGTCGGTGGGTGAAATCGCCTCATCGGCAGTATGTCAGCGAAACTGTGCCTCAAGGCTCGAATTCTGTCTGTATCTGTCGTACGTGGGTAGGATCGGTAAACAGATCCACCGCCGTCATGGCCAGCGCCTTGGCCGAGAGCAGCATGGCCCGATCGCCGGCCGGTCCTCCGGCCGCCTCGGCAAAGGCGGCGGAGTGGTTGACCACCTCCGGATTGTCGGTGAGGGCGATGGTTGGATGGATCGTCGGAACGACCTGACTGACGTTGCCTACGTCAGTGGACCCAAGGTGCTGATCCTCTGGTGTTTGTTCAATCCGTTCACCCAACGTCTCCAGATTAACGCGAAGGAGGGCCCCGAGAACCCGGTTGCATTTCATTGGGTGGTATTCCTCGCCTTCATCGCGAACCGTCAGCGTAGTACCTGTCGCCCTGGCCGCGGCCTCAAAGCAGGCGACCACACGGCCATACAGATCGTGCAGGTACTCGAGGTCCAGCGCCCGGATACAGAACCGGGCGACGGTATGATCCGGGATAATGTTGGGCGCGATTCCGCCGTCGCTGATGATCCCGTGGATCCTGGCGTCATCCCGGAGCTGTTGGCGAAGCGCGTTCACATTAGTGAAGGCCAGGACCACGGCATCGAGGGCGTTGATCCCGAGATGGGGGGACGCTGCGGCATGACTCGCCTTTCCGAAAAACTCGACCTGGAGCGCGCGCATCGCCAATGCGCCCTTGAAGATCTCGGTTCGGTTGCTGGGGTGAATCAGCAGCGCGGCGTCGACATCGGCGAAGAGACCGGATTTTACGAGGGCGATTTTCCCCCCGCCCTTTTCCTCGGCGGGACAGCCAACGACAAGGACCCGTCCGTGAAGTCTGTCGAGAAACGGCTGTAAGGCTAACGCGGCGCCGACCGAACCGGCTGCGATCAGATTATGACCACAGGCATGGCCAAGAGAGGGGAGCGCATCATATTCGGCGAGAAAGGCGATGGTGGCCGACGGGCGGTCGACACCGGCCGAGGCGATAAACGCAGTCGGTAAGCCGCCGGCCCCCTCGATGACGTCGAAGTGATGTGCCTTGAGCAATGAGATGAGATGCCGCGCCGACTCCCGCTCTTCGTAGGCCAACTCCGGGTGCAGGTGAAGAAAACGGCCGGTGGCGGTCAGTGTGCCCGCCAATCGATCGACGGCGCCGACGATCTCTTCTTTGCCTACCATTCAGTATCTTCCCCTCTATGTCCCGCTGCGTATGTCTGATCGACCCGCTGCCTCGACAGCGCGCTCACGGGGCGAATACCCCGCCGTTTACCGGATCACGGTAAAGGTCGTCTGTTGGGTGGCCTCCACGCCGTCCGCCTTGACGGTCATGATGACGCGATAGCTCCCGCTCGCGGCGTTCGCGGGAAGGGTGAGGGGCTGACTGCTGGTCCAGGTTCCACCCATCCGCTGCACCTGCAGGGTCGAATCACCGACGGTTGAACTGTTCAAGAGGATCTGACGGCGCTCAGAAACCTGAACGGCTTGCTGCGCATTCGGGGCGAGTACGGCGAACCTCATGTTCAGGTTGATCGTGTCGCCGGGCCGAATCTGCGCCGGATGGACCTCGACAGCCTCGATCCTCAGGATGGTTCCCTGGGTGGGTTTATAGTTGTAACGTTGCGAGGTCGTTGTCCGATCATAGGATCGGGCCTCGATCACATTGCCGATGATGCCGCCCGTAAGCCCACCGATAAGCCCGCCTACCAATGTCCCCGCGGCGTTACCAAAGATCAACCCTCCGGTCAACATCCCGGCCGCGGTCCCGATGCCGGCGCCCAGCGCAGTCTCGGGATGGGCCTTGACCTGCTCTTCAATCGCTGCACAGCCGAATGTACTGCCCACGATCAGCAACAGACACAACAGCAACGCGACCCCTTGTCTGAGAGTAGCTGCGACGTGCATCGTCTCCTCCTTTCGCCCGCGATAGAGATGCTCAATGGCGCCCCATCCTAGCACCAGCAAAGAGAGCGCGTCAATGAGCCAAACCGTGGTCCGATCGTCGCCCCGGTTTGGTTGTGGAAGCTCGTGACGCTATGCTATATTCTTGTTGTTGGAGAGGAGATGCTATGAAAGCGTTTATCACCCTTAGCGTAGTCCTACTGTTGCTGTTGAACGGGTGTGCAACCCCGCCGACACCCAGAGAGAGCGGAACCGTCGGGGGCGCGGCCATCGGCGCTGCGACCGGCGCCGTTTTTGGCGGGATTGCCGGTTCGCCGGGGACGGGCGCGGCTATTGGGGCCGCGGTGGGGGCGGTGACCGGCGCGCTGACGGGCGATGCGATTCAAAGCGAACAGGCGGACAGGGCGTCCGCCTCGAGATATGCCTATGCCGCTCCACCATACCCGCCGCCCGGCGGCACCCTACAAATCGAGGTGGCCCCTGGGGATACCGAGATTATGGTCGACGGCAGGCGGATCGGGTTGGCGAAAGAGTTCCGCGGTCCCGCCCTGGTCCCGGTCGTTGCGGGGTTGCACGTGGTTGGATTTCACTGGAGAGGGTTCAGCGTGACGAGTCAGATTCTCGTTCCGCCGCATACGACGGTCCTCTTCAGTCGGCATCTGGCGCCTTCCGCTTCAGCGCAATAGCATCCCCCGAGCCGCAGCACCGTGGGCGCTTAGTCGGGTACGGCCAAAGACGGGCTGCGGTGCAACGCGGGCTCGTGCTGGCTCGTCAGAGCAAAGCGGGCGACATCTTTGCTGACCTGTTCAGGATTCCCCCAATCGCTCCAATAAATCTCCGTGACCCGAAGTACGGTAAGAACCTCGACGCTGCGTGTCAAAATGGCCTCGGAGAAGTTTATCGTGTGCAACCGCCCATAGATCTTCTGAAGCGCCTCCGCTTCCCCCCGCTCTCCGAGCACCGGCTGAATCTGCTGAAATCGGAGGAAGAGTTGTGGCGTCAGCATCTGAAATAGCAACAGCAGCATCCAGACCTTACCGGTAAGAATGAGGGTGTTCCAGAGACAGCCGCTCCGGTAGAGAGCCTTCGCTGCGTGCAGGCGAGGCTTCTCACAGAACGACATTACCCGGTAGAGCCATGTTCCCGAGCGGCGGTCTGTGTCGTCCATGTGGCTGGGTAACAAGTCGGCCGACGAACGGCGAAAGGGGCGCTGTCTGTGTTCCAGATCGAGCCGCTCTCCAACCTCAATCCAACCATATTCCGTTTCCGGCCGGTCGGGTTCGACCCCGAGGACGACGAGGCGGCCCGGGTGGGAGGCCACAACGCGGGCGGCTTCCCCTACCGCCGCCATCAACCGTTCCTCCTCAACGATAAAATGATCCGAAGGCAGGAGCGTGACGATGGCATCGGGATCGCGCTGATAGACATGCAGGAGCGGCAACAGGATCCCCGGGGCTGTCCCTCGGTTGCCAGGCTGCACAATCACTGTACCTGGCGGACGATCGTACAACTCTTCCCGTGCGTAACCCAGATGCTCACGACTCACGATCGTCAAGAGGCGTTCGGGAGAGAGGAGTCGCTCGGCCCGGGCGAGCGTATGGCGGAGCATCGATTGACCGCCGATAAGGGTGCAGTACTGCTTTGGTCGCTTCGAACCCCAATGTAGCCGGATGAAATCTCTGAGCCGTTGTCCCTCACCACCCGCCAGAACGATTCCCCAATGCTGATCGCTTGCTGCATACATATCTCCTGCTCCTTTCCTTGCATAATGTGTCAGTGACTGACAATCGGCGGAGGACGTGGCGATCCGCGTGCGATAGACTGTATACGAACCGAGCGTTGTGCGAACCGATCGGCTGTTCCATGGACGAGACGACGGAGCGAGCCCTCACCTAAAATAGCCGGTAGTAAATTGTCACCAACGGGGACGCGCGCCATCGCATCCGTCGAACATGCCGGGCAAGGGAAGCAAGTGAGATGCCAAATCCCGTGTAACGAGCAAAGCCAACGCCTAACTATGGAACAATGAGGGACAGTTCGTTTTTTTGCTGAAAAAGGAGTGGTGCCTTGACGAGGGCATTTCACGTGCGAGAGTCGGGGGTTGGTGTGGTAATTATTTCATAGGTAAGAACGCCGGAAGGGTCTCAGCGTCGACGGCCGCAGGTACAGACGCCGACGTGCCCGCTACCCGCAGCATCGGCACATCAGATTCTTCCGACGTGAGGGCTTGAATTCACACTTGCCTGGCGGAGCCGTTCAGCGATAGAATCGCCCATCGAAACCGCGGCCAATTCGATGGGAGGACCGATGAAGATTGCACTGTTTGGAATGGTGATGGCGTCAGTAGTGTTGATCGGCGGGCTGTCTGCGACGACCTGTGCAGAGGAATGGTCTGCGCCGGTGGCGGCATCCCAGAAGGCCGTTCGCGGGGTGGCGAATGCCGGGCTTGGCATGGTGGAGGTGCCGAAGACGGTCTACTACGATACACTTGAGGACGGGCCGGTGTACGGGTTTACTGTCGGGGTCCTGGAGGGACTCAGTTGGGGTATTGCGCGCACACTCACAGGGGTCTATGAAATCGTCACCTTCCCATTTCCACTTCCCGACGCCTATCGTCCGATCTACCAACCCCCATATCCGTTTGAGCCCGGAAAGACAGATCTCGCCGACTGAGCGATACAGCAGTCGGAGAGCGCCGGACCCAACCGATTGGCGTGAGCGATGTGCCCTGTACCGACTATTCGCTGACAGGCGAACTTGACTGCGGAGGCTCGGTCTGGCCGTCAGACGGAGCCGGCAGCGGATAGTCTACAGGTGGTACGCTATAGCCCTCCGGGGGCTCGCCTGCCGCCGGTGGGCAGTAGGGCGCATAGGCGGGATCCGCTGAGAGGCATGGATCCGATCCCGGGTAGGGGTAGTATGGATACCTGTAGTAGCTGGGATACGGATAGCCATAATAGGGATAGTAGGCGGACGGTCCCCAGTAATAGTAGTACGGATCGTACCACCACCAGACCGGAACAAAGGTGCTGACGCCAAAGCCAAAAAAGAAATGATCGCGGTGAGGGTGATGGCGAAACGATGGGCTCCTGAAGGGATGCGACGGTCCGCCGCTGATCACGCCCCCTCGAGTGCCGCCGCTAAACGAGCCGCCGCTCCGACCGCCCCCGATAATGGCGCCACCTCCAAAGCCACCGGCGCGGCCTCCCCCTCCGCTCCCTCCGCCACCACCTCTGGCGCCTGCTTGAGCGAGATCCGCTGGAGCCGCGATAAGCAGCAGAAGGATCAGAGCCTCCGCAACGATCGCGGGAATCAGTCTGCGGTACTTCATGTTCGCTCCTTTACAGCGACTGAGCCGTCTTGATACGACCGATGGGCGTGCGCCGGTTTTGTCAGGCTGACCAGCCCCTACTGAAAGTCTCCCTCCGAAAGCTGAAGTCGAAAGCTTCGATCTCTCGGGTCGATCTGAATCTGCCGCTCGTAGCGCGCGGGCGGTACCCCTGCGGCCGCCGTTGGCGTGGCGACGACTCGATGGGGCCCGGCGACCAGCGCCAGTTGCCGGGCCTCGCCCGGTCGAAGTGTCACGAGAGGCGGAACGCCCGGGCTGGCAGGGTCGAGATACACATTGACGGTCCATTTCGTTGCGTTAACCACTGTTCCCGGCGTCCTGGGTATACCGGCAGTTGCCGGCGGACCCTGCCACGCAACCGGTCTTGGCGGCGGGCAGAAGCGCCATCCCTCCATAGCCTCGATGGCCTGTTCATGTTGGATCCCGGCCTCGGAAATACCCAGCGTGATGATACCGAGAAAGAACCGTGCCGCGTATTTCGAGTCGCGAGTTCCCACCGAATCACAGGGGCGGACTGCGAGACTGGCGCAACCGGTCAATCCGATGGCTAACATTGCGAATACAAAGGCACGTTTCACAGCAATCCCCCCGCGCTGTTCGGTCACAGTCTGATGGCCGGGTTACGCGTTCTACGCCGGTTGGCGCACCCGGGCAGTCTCAGTAGCCGTAATACCCGCAATCGTAGCGATAGTACCCAAACACCCAGTTGCCGTAGCCGTCATAGTACCCCGGGACCCAAACCCGCGCGCATGGAGGATAGACCCGATAGTGTGGAACCGGCGCATAGTGTACGGGTGGCGGATAGGGGTAGGCATACACAGGATAGGGCGCAAGGGGAACCCCAACATGTACACCGAAGGAGAAATTCGTCCGTGCTGAGGCAGAGTTCGCGGCTACGAGAATAAAACCGGTCGCGAGTAAGATTCCGATCATCAGGACCGTCACGCTCCTCCTGAAGGCTTTCATGTTATCCACCTCCTCTCAATTCTAAACTACGTCTCGATGCTTTTATGGTAACATGCTTCATCAAACTTTCGAAGAATCACGGGGTCAGGGACCATGATCATGACGTGTCCGATATCATCGGTATCGTCGTATCATCTGTACGATACGCAATAAGCCGCGCAGGGACTATCCGACCTATTTGATGTCGTCTCGGGGTATTGGGTTTACTGGTCTGATCCACTAGAGAGGGTGGAGGAGGATTGATGGTTCACGCCTATGTCTTCATTACGACGAACAAGGCCAGGGAGGAAGAGGTGGCCGATACGATCAGAGAGCTGCAAATGGTGAAATTTGCACATACGGTAACCGGCAACATCGATGTTGTTGCCTTCATTGAGGCCCCGGACCTCAGCGCGCTCTGGGATACGGTGAATCATATCCAGGCGCTTCCGGCGGTGACGCGTACCACCACCAGCCTGGTGATCGAACCCGTGTAAGGGATTCCGACCTCAAGCGAGGTCGGCCAGCGATGCGGCTGAGGCGGCCGCAACCGCCGTTACCTGCTGCAGAAAGCGAAGATTAAGCGTATCGAGGGTGTCTGAAGCAAGATGATAGTGTGGATTGCGTAGGAAAGCGGTATCGGTAATCATGAGGGCCGGGTACCCGGCATCCCAGAACGGCGCATGGTCGCTCTGGCGCACAAGCGGCAGGTCCTCCCCGTTTCCCTCAACCACGAACGTCCGTACAGGCAACGTAGGGGCGACCAGGGTCGCCGTCTTCGTAAAGAGGGCAACCAGTCCATCCGAACGCCGATTCCCCACCACGCCGATGAAATCGCCCACCGTAGGCGCATCGATTCCGGCAGGGATCCGTTGGTTCGGCCCGGTATAGCCGATCATCTCCAGGTCGAAGACTCCGCCTATCGGCGTGCCATTAGCCGCGGCCTGCTCGACATAATGCAGACTGCCGGGGTTCCCGTACTCCTCGAGGGCGAAGGCGATGAAGACCAGATCCTGCGCGAATTGACGGCCGGCCAAGGCCGCCGCGGCCTCAAGGAGGCCGGCGACACCGCTGGCATTATCGTCAGCCCCAGGGCTGTTCGGAACGGTGTCGTAGTGGGCAACCAGTAGGACCTGTCTATGCCGGATCGATCCCGGCTGTAAGGCGATCACATTCCGGTACCAGCGACGCTCGCACCTGAAGCGATCCTCGGTTATCTGCAGGTCCAGGCCCCTGAAGCCCTCTGCGATCGTCTCGGCGGCTGCCTCCATGCGACCATAGCCGTCAAACGGATCCCTCGCCCCGACAAGTCGCTCGAGGTGGGCCCGAACCCCTGCCTTGGAGACGGTGTCCGCGATTCCGCGGAGACGATCGATCTGTGTCACGTACTCGGCGCCTCCAGGAATCCGGCGCGAAGGGAATTACCGGGTCGGCTGATTCACGCCTACGCCGTCCAGCGCCTTGTTATTCGCGTAAATGGGGACCCCCGACCGCAGCGCAAGGGCAATGGCGTCGCTCGGGCGGCTGTCGACTGTAATCTCTTTACCGTCGATCTCGATAGAGAGGGTCGCATAGTAGATATTATCCTTGAAGTCGCTGATGACGATTCGTCCAAGGTGAGCACGGAGGGCCGTCAGGATAGACAGGGTCAGATCGTGCGTCAAGGGACGGGGAGGCTTCAGTTGCTGGAGTGGGACTGCGATGCTTTGGGCTTCAAGAGGTCCGACAAAGAGTGTAAGCTCGCGCTTGGCGCTCTTGCCGCGAAGGAGCACCGCGGCCTGCTCGCCTCCAGACGTCGGAGCCACGCCCAACACTTCCATTTCATAGAGGCCGTTCGGTTCTTCGGCCAGCACGGCGGTCAGAGGGACCAGCAACCAGAGGGTGAGCAACGAGACAAACGCGACGGTCGGCCCTGGCGCCCACCCGTGTCTCGGCCTATTCATTCAGACAACGGACGAGACGCCATCCGTTCAGGAGATTCACGCGATGCAACTGCTCCGGGATCAGTTGCGCCGCCCTGAGGACCGGCATCAGCTTCAGGTCGGTTTTAAACCCGAGCCTCGTACAGAGCGGTGCAATCAACTCCTCCATGGTGCCGACAACCGGGTTCTCACTCTTGAAATGGTTCAAGATCACGATGTGACCCTTCTTCTTGCACACCCGCTTGATCTCTCGAAGGACCTGAACCGGCTCCGGAACCGCACTGATGACGTATGTGGCCAATACATGGTCGAAATGTTCGTCCGGGAACTCCAGTTTCGATGCGTCCATCTCTTTAATGGTGACGTTGGTCATCCCGTATTCCCTGACCTTGTCTCTAGCCTTGCTGAGCATCTCCGAGGACAGATCGATCCCCACAAGGTGGCAATCTTGCGGGTAGAGTGGAAGGTTCAATCCTGTGCCGATCCCTACCTCGAGTACCACGTCGTTTGGTTTGATTCCAAGAAGCGGTATCGCCGCGACCCGTCCCGGAAGAAAGATCTTATCGAACAGGAGATCATACATAGGGGACAATATGGCATAGGCCCGCGTGATCTGCTTGTAATCTAAGGCAACCATTCAACCCTCCGACAGCCGTGTTCCGGTTCAATCGTTTGTCACGATGACACGCTTTACTCGGGAACGCATTATACTCTACATGGATTGCCGCGAAAATAGGTTTTCATCAAAATCGACCGGCAGCCGGACCGCTCGCCCCTGGATGTCCCGGTACAAAAGATAGCCGTGCTGTCGTCCGAAGTCATACAGCCGTTTGGTCAGGAAGACATCCTGTTTGCAATATTCGATGACCCGCTCGATCTCGCCCGCCTTAAACCAGGCCAGGCTTTGGAGACCATCCGCCGACTTCCTTTCTCCCAGCGTCTCTTGGGTCAGATGATCCAGCTTCAGCCGGAAACCCAATCGTCGGTAGATACACTCCAGGATATCCAGTGTGGGTAGGGCATTCCAGTCGAGGTCGGCATACGCCCGCAAGACATCAAAGTCAAAACGTCGCAGGTTAAATCCAATGATGAGACGCGCGCCGACCAGATCGCGGATCAATGCCTCAACCTGCGACTCGGTATAGACGCGAAACTCTGCCCGATCCAGGTCGTAAACGACGCCGACCGCAAGGCCCATCCGATCCCGATGCTCCCATCCACCGACCTCGTCGGCGCTGCGCTGCGTCTCCAGGTCAAAGACCAGGGCAGAGGGTGCCGTAGAGGCGGCCCGAGGTTCTTCCACGACCCGTGGGTCCGATACAGTCATCGACAGGTGTTGAGAGCGCGGCTGTGTCGTCTCGGCCCATGACGCCTCCCCGAGCAGTCCTTGCAGCGTCAGGTGGGCGCCGGGTTTATCGAGCGGTTTATTGCCCGAACCGCACTTGGGCGAGTGAACGCACGAGGGGCATCCCGTTTCGCACAGACACTCTTCCAGGAGTTGTCGTGTCTTCAGGAACAGCTCCGGCAGGACCCGAAACCCGCGCTCAGTCAGCCCGATCCCGCCGGGATAACCGTCGTAGATAAAAATGGCCGCGCGGCCGACCTGGGGGTGGATCGGGTACGAGATCCCGCCGATATCAGAGCGATCGCAGAGGGCATAAAGCGGGAAGAGGCCGATCATGGCATGTTCTACCGCATGAATACTGCCCATGAAGTGGCACCCCGCCTGATCGACGGCCGCCCTCAGGCCGTCGGGCACCTCGAACCAGAGCCCGACCGTTTCAAAGGTGTGAGGCGGCAGATCCAGGCGATACGAGCCGATCTTATCCTGACCGAGGATCCGTCTGCGCTCATACCCAAGCACCCGCTCGGTCACCTTCAGCCGACCGAGGCGATAAGGGATCCCCCGGTGGTCCCTGGATTCCAGGATCTCAAGGATCTCCGTATCCTTTTCGGCGAGTGGTGTGGTGTAGTAATCGACAGTCACCGGTCTGGCGTGGACCTTGTGCTGAATCAGGTCCAGGTTCAAGACCTCGTACTGTTGTCCCTGATGAAGATAGACGGCCCCCGGATGACACTCGTGGACGGCGCGTATCCCGTCAATGGTACCGATCGCCCGGCCGGCCTCGTTCAGGATTGTGCAGCTCTCCCCGAGGGAGCGGATATTGATGCGGCGCTGGGGGTTGCGTTCCCTGGCGTACCATTCCGTCCCATCCGCCGACAACAGCAACCGTCCTTGGTCGTGCAGCGCCTGGATGAGTTCCTTTTCGGCGGCATAGAACGGATCATCCGAACGTAACGGCACCTCCGAGGCCGCCGCCACCACGTGTGCCGCCAGAATCTGATCGTTGCCGGGATCGACGATCGCCGCTTCGTAGGGCCGACCGAAGAAGTCGTCCGGATGGCGGAAGAAATACTGATCGAGGGCATCAGGCAGCGCGATCAAGATGATCAGCGCCTCTCGTCGGCCACGGCCCACCCGGCCGCCCCGTTGCCAGGTACTGGTGATGCTGCCGGGATACCCGACGAGGAGACAGGCGTCCAGTCCGCCCACATCGATTCCAAGCTCGAGGGCAGAGGTTGTTACAACCCCGGCTAGTTGTTCGCTGAACAACCCCCGTTCGATGGCTCGGCGCTCGTCGGCCGTAAAACCGGCTCGATAAGCGGCCAGTCGGTCGCCGAGCGTTCGATCGGCTTGGCGGGCCCACATGGCGATCAACTCGGCGATCTTTCTGGCCTTGGCGAAGGCGATGGTCTTGAGCCCGTTTCGGAGGCATCGGAGCAGCAGATCGGTCGCCTCGGTGTAGGGGCTGCCGCTCGGATTGATCAGGAGGAAACGCTTGCCCTGCTGGGGCGCGCCATCGGCATCGATCAGGTGAAAGGCATGGCCGGTCAGTTGCGCCGACAGGCCGAGGGGATTGCTGATCGTCGCCGAGCAGGCGATGAACTGCGGCTGTGATCCGTAGGCAGCCGCTACCCGCCGCAGGCGTCGCAGGACGTGGGCGATGTGCGAGCCAAAGACCCCGCGATAGGTGTGCAGTTCATCGAGCACGACATAGCGGAGGTTGCGCCACAACTCGCGCCACTGCGCATGATACGGCAGCAACGACAGATGCAGCAGGTCCGGGTTACTCAGCAGAAGCTGGGGCGGATTCGCTCGAAGCTTCTCGCGCCGAGAGGCCGGCGTGTCGCCGTCCACGATGGCGGCCTCGATCCCTGCACCGGGAGGCAGCAGTGTCTGCAGCGTCTTCAATTGATCCTGCTCCAGCGCCTTGATCGGGAACAACAGCAGGGCTCGGGCCGAACGATCGTTCAGCAGGTGTTCGAGGATCGGCAAGAGATAGGTGAGACTTTTCCCGGATGCGGTGGAGGTCACGACCAAGGGATGACTGCCGGCGCGGGCCGCCTCGATCGCCGCACACTGATGCGTGTAGAGCCGCTCAACGCCGATTCTTCGCAGTGCGTCATGAAGCGGCTCGGGTAAAGGATGAGACAGATCAGAAAAACTCGGTGATTTTGAAGGGATGTGTCTGAGGTGGACAAGGTGGCCCCGGGTCGCGTAGCCTCGGCGCAACTCGTCGACGAACCGATCGACCTCGAGGGTGATGTGAGGCGCAGAGGATCGCCCAGCGGGATGTGCCGTGACAGGTCGCATCATGCTCAGGCGGGCTGGATCGAATCCCTCATACTATCTGCCATGATTCTTGGCCACATATGCGCTATTCCTTTATCATGGCGTGTGAAAGCGTGTCAAGGCCAAAACCCATTTCGACCTTGACAAAGATGGCGGTGAGTTTATGATAGCCGTTCGACGGTCAAGTAACCGCTGTCCTTTTCGAGCTTACGACCCATCACTATTACCGCACAGCTATCAGCTATTCGCTGATGGCCGACAAGCTGCAGCGATGAAGATTCATGAATTTCAGGCGAAGGCGATCCTGGGCGCGTACGGGGTGCCGATCCCAAAAGGGGAGGTAGCCACCACACCCGCTGAGGCCAGGGACGCGGCCGAGCGACTTGGCGGCGCCGTGGTGCTGAAGGCCCAAATTCACGCGGGCGGCCGCGGGAAGGCCGGCGGGGTCCAATTAGCATCGTCACCGCAAGAGGCCGAAGGAATTGCGCAGCGACTCATCGGTTCGCGCCTGGTCACGCATCAGACCGGTCGCGAAGGCAAGGTCGTGAAGCGAATCCTCGTCGAGGAGCAACTGGCCGTCGGTCGCGAGCTGTACGCCGGGATCGTCCTGGATCATCAGGCGGCGCGGCCGGTCATCATGGTGAGCGCGGCCGGGGGGGTCGAGATCGAAGCGGTGGCGGCGACCGATCCGGGCCAGATCAGCAGGGTCGTCGTTGATCCGGCCATTCAGCTTCAGCCCTTTCATATTCGTCGACTGGTGGCGGGTTTGGCATTGCCGCCGTCGATCCGGCGAACGGCCGGCGGTCTCCTGTCCGCCCTGTATCGCGCGTTTCAGGAGAAAGACTGTTCGTTGGTCGAGATCAACCCCCTTGTGGTGACTACCGACGGCAGCCTCCTGGCGCTGGATGCCAAGCTGAATGTCGACGACAACGCCATGTTTCGCCACCCGGAGCTGGCGGCGCTGCGCGATCCGGACGAGGAGCTCCCGCTCGAGGTAGAGGCCTCGCGATTCGGACTCAACTATATTAAGCTGAACGGGACCGTGGGATGTATGGTCAACGGGGCCGGCTTAGCCATGGCGACGATGGATCTGGTCAAGCTGGTCGGCGGCGAGCCCGCTAATTTTCTCGATGTTGGAGGCGGCGCCAGTGCCGACCAGATCGAACGGGCATTTCGTATTTTGGTTTCGGATCGGTCGGTTAAGGCGGTGTTGATTAATATCTTCGGAGGCATCCTGCGGTGCGACCGGCTCGCGGAAGGGGTAATCCGCGCGGCGCGGGCGCTGCAGGTGAGCTGGCCGATCGTCCTTCGGATGGAGGGGACCAACGTGGACGAAGGCAAGCGCATGCTGGCCGAGTCCGGCCTGAATTTCATCACGGCGGACGGGATGCAGGAAGCGGCCGAGTTGGCGGTGAACGCCGCCAAGGCGACAGTCTGCGGGTGAGAGAAGTTTACCCTTGACCGAGTGGCGTGGTGGTTGGCTCTGCTTAATTTCGCCATACATCCATGTACGGCTCAAATCGGCGCTGGCGGGCTGCGCTTTCCGTGCTGCGCCTGCCATCGACGACGCTTCGCCAACCACCACTATTCGAGTAGGGCTGTTCGGGAAATACGTTAGGGGCTATGAGCGTACTCGTTGATCGACAGACACGGGTGGTGGTGCAGGGGTTGACCGGCAAGGAGGGGACCTTCCATGCCCTTGCGTGTCGGGCATACGGGACCCGCGTGGTTGCCGGGGTGACGCCGGGCAAAGGGGGCATGCACCACGAAGGCTTTCCGGTCTTTGACACCGTGCGCGAGGCCGTGGACCGCGAGGGCGCCAATACCGCCCTGATCTTTGTCCCGGCTGCCTTCGCCGCCGAGGCCGTCTTGGAAGCGATCGATGCAGCGGTCCCGCTGGTGGTGTGTATCACGGAAGGGATCCCGATTCAGGACATGGTGCGGGTGAGCCGTATCCTCAGCGGATCGAACACCCGTCTGATAGGACCGAACTGTCCTGGAATTATCTCTCCGGGAGAAGCGAAGGTCGGGATTATGCCGGGACACATCCACAAGCAAGGTTATGTCGGGGTCATCTCGCGGAGCGGAACGCTCACCTATGAGGCGGTCAATCAGCTCACGCGCCTCGGTGTAGGTCAATCAACCTGCGTGGGGATCGGTGGCGATCCAATTATCGGGACGACCTTCGTCGATTGCCTGGCACTCTTTGAAACCGATCCGACGACCCACGCCATTCTGATGATCGGCGAGATCGGAGGTGTTGCTGAAGAGGAGGCTGCGGTATTTGTGCAGCGTCACGTCTCGAAACCGGTCATTGCCTACATTGCCGGGGTCGCGGCGCCTGCAGAGCGACGCATGGGTCACGCGGGGGCCATCATATCCGGCGGAAAAGGAACGGCAATGGAGAAGATCGCTGCGTTGGAACGCGCCGGCATCACGGTCGTTCGCAACCCGACCGAGATCGGTGCGACGGTGAAAAAGCGTGTAGCTGACAGTTGACAGCTCTCATAACGGAGTAACGACATGGAGCAAACCTTAGTGATTGTGAAGCCGGATGCCGTCGCCAGGGGTCTGATCGGCGAGGTCATTCGGCGGTTCGAGGCGGAAGGGTTGGTGGTCTGCGGGTTGAAAATGCTGTGGCTTGGACAGAAAGAGGCGGAAGGTTTCTATCAGGTGCATCGGCAGCGACCATTTTTTGGGAGCCTCACCCATTTCATGGCCTCCGGTCCGTGCGTCGCCATGGTCCTTGAAGGGGAAGAGGCGATCGGGCGTGTGCGGACGCTGATGGGTGCCACCAACCCGGCTGAGGCTGCGGAGGGGACGTTGCGGCGCAGCTTTGCGACCAGCATCGAGAAGAACGTTGTGCATGGCTCCGACTCAGCGACGTCTGTCGCCTTTGAGATCCCCTACTTTTTTAATCGTCTGGAGATTCAGCCCACGATCGAGCGGCGAGGGATCGGTACGACGTAGAGGCAAGAGACGAGTATTTTGCCTGAAAAATCCTTGACTTGAGCGCGTTTCCTGTGTAACATGCCGCTGGACTGGTGGAGTATTGAGCATGTTGGTGGAACGGTCACAGATTCCTCCCGAAGGGCTGGATCTGAGGCTATGCGAGGAGCCTCAGTGGGAGGGGGTCGAAGGATTATGGCTGTCGCTGGCGCCGGTAGAGGTCTCGCTCCATTTGGAACGAGAAGCCCAGGGCATCCTGGCAACCGGAACCTTTGCCACTACGGCCGTTGTACCGTGCAGTCGATGCTCCGAACCGGTATCGATTTCGATTGCTGACTCGTTCACGGTTCTCTATGCGGAGGCGCGGGAAGCCTTTGATGCCGACGAGATAGAGCTGAGCGCCGCCGAGATGGATGTCGATGTCCTGCAGGATGATCGACTCGACGTCAGTGAGTTGCTGCGGGAGAATGTCCTGCTGAACCTGCCGCTTCAGCCGCTGTGTCGGGCCGATTGCCAGGGGCTGTGCCCTCATTGCGGAATCAATCTGAACGAACGCTCGTGTCAGTGTCGCGCCGAGGAAGGCGATCCACGATTGCTTCCTCTTCAACAATTACTCTAGCCTGAGAAGTCCAGGAGGACTCGGATGCCCCTGCCAAAACGTCGTCACAGTAATACCCGGTCGCGAAAGCGACGCTCCCATGACGCCTTGACGACCCCCAATCTTGTGGAGTGTCCCAACTGCCATGAGCGGAAGCTGCCCCACCGGGCGTGTCCGGCCTGTGGGCATTATCGTGGTCGGGAGGTCGTGAAGCGGGAAGAGGCCTAGTCCCGCCCGCTTCTCAATGCGCAGACAGGTATGGGAATCCGAATAGCCCTTGACGCGATGGGCGGCGATCGCGGCCCCACAGTGACCGTCGGGGGCGCTGTCGCCGCGGCTCGCGAGTTCAACCTGTCTGTCGTGCTGGTGGGAAACGAAGAGGAAATCGGTCCGGCCCTGCAGCAACACGCGACACGGGGTCTGAGCATCTCGATTCGACACGCACCGGAGGCGATCGGGATGCAGGAGTCACCGTCCGTCGCCCTGCGAAAGAAGAAGCAGTCCTCCATTCGAGTCGGCTTGGAACTCGTGAAGAATGGGGAGGCCGATGCCTTTATCAGTGCCGGCAATACGGGGGCAGTGATGGCCACCGCATTGGTGACCCTTGGCCACCTTCCCGGCGTCGAGCGTCCCGCCATCGCCCTCATGATTCCAACGTTGAAGGGTCAGTCGATCCTGTTGGATGTCGGTGCCAATGCCGATTGTAAGGCGCGCCATCTTCTCCAGTTTGCGATCATGGGAAATGTCTACGCGCGGCAAATCATGCGGAAGTCATCGCCGACCGTCGGTTTACTGAGCATCGGTGAGGAGGAGAGCAAGGGGAACGAACTGACCCGCGAGGCCTTCAGGGGGCTTGAAGAGGAAGATTCCCTGAACTTTATCGGCAACGTCGAGGGCCGCGAGGTGTTGACAGGGGCGGCTGACGTCATCGTGTGCGATGGCTTCACCGGCAATATCGCCTTGAAGATCATCGAGGGCGCAGCAGAGTTCTTTACGCGCCTGTTGAAGGAGGAGCTTGGCAAGGGGCTGGCCGGGATGGTCGGCGCCTTGCTGGCTCGCGGCGCCTTTAAGCGTTTCAAGAAAGTGGTGGACTACACCGAGTACGGCGGGGCGCCGTTGTTGGGGGTCCGGGGTATCTGTATCATCAGCCATGGCCGCTCGACCGCCAAGGCTATCAAAAATGCCATTCGGGCCGCCGCGGAATGCGTCGAAAATCGCGTGATCGAGCATATTACCGAAGGAATCGCCGTCAGTTAACGACAGGATGTGTGTGATGTACGGTAGCAGGATTGTCGGAACGGGGGCCTGGGTTCCGGATCGGGTGCTGACCAATGCCGAACTGGAGGGGATGGTCAGTACCAGCGACGAGTGGATCGTCACTCGGACGGGGATTTCGGAACGGCGGATTGCGTCCGACGATCAGGCGACGTCGGATCTGGCCGAGGTGGCCTCGAGACGCGCGCTTGAGGCGGCCGCCGTCGATCCCCACGACCTGGACCTTATCCTCGTCAATACGGTTACCCCAGATATGTTCTTTCCGTCCACCGCGTGCGTGTTGCAGGAGCGGCTTGGCGCCTCACGGGCGGCGGCCTTCGATCTGTTGGCGGCGTGCGCCGGCTTTGTCTACGGCCTCTCGGTCGCGGATGCCTATCTGCGGGCCGGGGTCATGCGCAATATCCTGGTCATCGGGGCGGACATCATGTCGAAGGTCGTCGACTGGAGCGACCGCGGGACCTGCGTCCTGTTCGGCGACGGCGCCGGAGCCGTCGTCCTGCAGCGGACCAGTGCGGAGCCCTCGATCCTCTCCACGCACCTGTATTCCGACGGATCCAAGGGGAAGCACCTGATTATCCCGGGAGGCGGTTCGCGACGACCTGCCACTCACAAGGTTGTTGACGAGAAGCTCATTACGATCCAGATGCCGAACGGCAACGAGATCTTCAAGACGGCCGTCCGATACATGGAAGAGGCAGCGATAGCGGCGCTGAAGGCGAACGGGTTGGAGGTCTCCGACATCGACCTCTTTATCTCTCATCAGGCCAACGCCCGCATCATCCACGCCGTTGCCGAGCGGCTCGATCTGCCGCGGGAGCGGATCTTCATGAACATCGACCGGTATGGGAACACCTCTGCAGCCTCAATCCCGATCGCTATGGATGAAGCGGTCCGAATCGGA
Source organism: Candidatus Methylomirabilota bacterium (assembly GCA_003104975.1). Lineage (NCBI taxonomy): Bacteria > Methylomirabilota (SeqCode) > Candidatus Methylomirabilota bacterium. The sequence continues at coordinate 43,880 of PQAM01000012.1, read as the reverse complement.
CGGTTGAAACGGGGCGATCTGCTGTTGCTGACGGCCTTTGGGGGCGGGATCACCTGGGGTTCGGCGCTCATCCGATGGTAAGGTTAGACGCGGCCTGCCGATGAACGGGATTGCGCTGGTGTTTCCCGGCCAGGGCTCCCAACGGGTCGGTATGGGCCGGGATTTCTGGGCGCAGGTCCCCGATGCCCGCCGGCTGTTCGAGCAGGGGAGCGAGGTACTAGGGATCGATCTTGCCCGTCTCTGCTTTGACGGGCCTGATGAGCAACTGACGCTGACGACCAACGCCCAGCCGGCCATCATGGCGGTCAGTATGGCCGCGTACGCCGCGCTCCGACACGAGGGGGTCGCCGCAGACTATGTGGCTGGCCACTCGCTCGGGGAGTATTCGGCGCTGGTGGCCGCCGAAAGCCTCGCGTTCGAGGATGCCATTCGTGTGGTGAGAAAGCGGGGCCAGTTCATGCAGGAGGCGGTCGCGTGGGGCGCCGGCGGGATGGCGGCGGTGTTGGGTCTGGACACCGGGAGCGTCTATGCCGCGTGTGAGGAGGCCGCGTCGTATGGGATCGTAGAGGTGGCCAACCTGAACAGCCCCGGCCAGGTGGTCATTGCCGGACAGACGGAGGCGGTCGATCGAGCGGTCGAATCGGCCAAGCGGCTGGGCGCCAAGCGGGCGGTGCGATTGCAGGTCAGCGCCCCGTTTCACTGTTCACTGATGCGACCGGCGGCCGAGCGACTGGCCAACGAGCTTCAGACGATTGCGATCGCCGACCCGATCGTCCCGCTGGTGAATAATGCCGAGGCCGAACTGCTGACGCGTGGGAGCCAGATCGCCGACAGTCTGGTCCGGCAGGTCACCAATCCGGTGCGGTGGGAGGACGTGGTGCGGCGGCTGGTAAAGGAGGGCGTTACCCTCTTTCTGGAATTGGGGCCCGGCAAGGTGTTGACCGGTTTGATCAAGCGAATTGCGCCGGAGGCAGCGGCGCTGCACGCGGAGGATCTGACTTCGCTGCGAGTCGCGGCGAACGAAGTCGCGGCGCTTCGTTAGTGTCCTGTTTCCAAAAAACGCTCACACACTAACCAATCGATTTCGGCTACCCCAGCTTGGCGGGCGTGAGTCGGAATCCGAAAAACAACGAGATTTCGCGATGGGACTGGAAGGGAAAGTAGCGGTCGTGACCGGCGGCTCCCGAGGCATCGGACGGGCGATTGCGCTCACACTCTCGGCGCAGGGTGCGAAGGTGGCCATCTGTGCCCGGAGCTTGGCGGCGGCAGAAAAGGTTGTGGCCGAGCTCGAGGCCACCGGGACCGAGGGGCTGGCCGTTGCGGCCGACATCGCCAAAGAGTCGGAGGCCGATGGACTCATTCAGGCCAGTATCAAACGGTTTGGTCGCCTTGATATCTTGGTGAACAACGCGGGCATCACCAAGGATGGCCTGTTGATCCGGATGAAGGAAGCGGACTGGGATGCGGTGCTTGACGTCAATCTGAAGGGGGCCTTCTTTACCACACGGGCGGCGATTCGACCGATGCTCAAGGCGCAGCGTGGCCGCATCGTCAATATCAGCTCGGTGGCCGGCACGATGGGGATTCCCGGCCAAGCCAACTACTCGGCGGCGAAGGCTGGCCTGATCGGCTTCACAAAGGCGGTCGCCAGGGAGGTTGCGTCGAGGGCCATTACGGTCAACGCGGTGGCGCCCGGCTTCATTGAAACAGAGATGACGGCGGTCCTGCCCGAGGAGCGCCGACAGGCCTACCTCGGCCAGATCCCCGCGGGTCGATTTGGGACATCGGAAGAGGTCGCGGCGCTGGTGGCATTTCTGGTTTCGGACGCGGCGAGCTATATTACGGGTCAGGTTATTACGATCGATGGCGGTTTGCGAGGCTAACCACAAGACGGCACTGAGGCCGTAGAGAGGGGGACAATGGCGGACGTTATGGAGGTTGAGGAGCGGGTGAAGAAGATTATTGTGGATCAGTTGGGCGTCAATGCGACAGAGGTGACACCGGAGGCCTCCTTCGTGGAGGATCTCGGCGCGGACTCCCTGGATACGGTGGAACTGGTGATGGCCCTGGAAGAAGAGTTCGGCATCGAGATTCCCGATGAAGAGGCCGAGAAGATCGTCACCGTGAAAGACGCGATTACCCACATCAAGGCGCATCCCGCCGCGTAGCAGGAGGCGTGTTGTCGTGGATCAGAGCGGGGCACTGGGATAATGCGATGAGACGAGTCGTTGTCACGGGTCTGGGGGTGGTGGCGCCGAACGGAATCGGTGTCGATACCTTCTGGGAGAGCCTCACACACGGGGTCTCAGGTATCGACCACATTACCCGATTCGACGCAAGTCAACACGACACCAAGATCGCCGCAGAGGTCAAGGGGTTTGACCCTCTTCTCTATATGGAGAAGAAGGAGGTAAAGAAAATGGACCGGTTCATCCACTATGCGATGGCCGGTGCAGTCATGGCGGCGGAGGACGCCACACTCACGGTGAACGAAGGCGAGCGCAGCCGCTTTGGAGTCCTCATCGGAACCGGGATGGGCGGGATACCTTGCCTGGAAGAAACACATAAGATATTACTCGAAAAAGGGCCCGGTCGCATCAGTCCCTTCTTCATTCCCTCGATCATTACAAATCTGGCCTCCGGCCATATCGCCATTCGCTTCGGACTCCGCGGACCGAACTCATGCGTTTCAACGGCGTGTGCCACCGGCAATCATGCTATTGGCGATTCGTTTGAACTGATCAGGCGAGGTATGGCTGACCTGATGTTTGCCGGCGGAACTGAGGCCGTCATTACTCCGCTGACGATCGGCGGGTTCGGTGCGATGAAGGCGCTGTCAACCAGAAATGATGAGCCGCAGCGCGCCAGTCGCCCGTTCGACCGGGGACGCGACGGCTTCGTCATGGGCGAGGGCGCGGGGGTGCTGATCCTTGAGGAGCTGAATCATGCGCTGGATCGAGGCGCCAGGATCTACGCCGAGCTGCGCGGCTACGGGATGTCGGCTGACGCCTATCACATGACCGCACCGGAGCCGGAAGGGGCCGGTGCGATCGCCTCGATGGGCCTCGCCCTGGAAGACGCCGGGCTCAAGCCGGAAGAGGTCGACTACGTCAATGCCCACGGTACATCAACACCCGTCGGCGACACCGCCGAGACGAAGGCCGTCAAGAAGGTCTTCGGAGATCATGCCTATCGTATGGCGGTGAGCTCCATCAAGTCGATGACCGGACATCTGCTGGGAGCGGCGGGCGGGGTCGAGGCGGTCGCGACGGTCCTGACGCTGCATCACGGCATCATCCCGCCGACTATCAACTATGAAGATCCGGAGCCGGAGTGCGATCTGGATTACGTGCCGAATCACGCCCGCCAGGCTCACGTCCGTGTGGCCTTCAGCAACTCATTCGGCTTCGGCGGCACCAATGCTACGCTGGTGTTCAAGCAGTACCCGTAAACAGATCTCCCAGGCCGGACGCAAGTACACCACCCATCGATCGTTGCACATCACGATCCCATCAGAAGCCCACACCGGCCGTGCACCCTCCAACAGTATAGCCGTTTCGAACGGACCTCTGCTATCTTATGAATAGTGGCGAATATACGCCACCGGTAACAACGTAGGGGTCACAGTCATGGTAAGCCGTATAGGTTCGGTCCTCATGTTGGTCTCTGGTGTGATCAGTTGGGCATACCTGCCACAGGTTCCGGGAGAGGCGACCACCTCGCCGCCGAGACAACACGTGCAGTGGTATGAACAGGAACTTCAGGACTGGCGCCAGCGACGGGATTTCCTCGACGCGCAGATCGCGGATATTGAGGCCCGGCTTAAGGATCCGACACTGCCGACAGCCGAGAGGACGGCGTTAGCGCATCAGAAACGGGAGTTAGAAGGGGAGCGGAGGAATGCCGATGAGTGGATCCAACGGATCTTTCAACGACTGATCCACATCCCATAATCCGGGTGGTCAATGATATTATCCGAGCGGGGCAGGGGAGTGATTTTTTGCGAGGGCGGCGAGTTTGTCCAGAACGCCGTTCACAAAGGCGCCGGAGTCCTTGCCGCCGAAGGCCTTGGCCATCTCGATGGCCTCGTCGATAACCACCTTCCACGGGGTCTTGCCGTAGAACAGCAGTTCAAAGGCGGCGAGACGCAGGATACAGAGATCGACCAGCGCCAGCCGTGAGAGGATCCAGTGTTCCACGTGCGATGCGAGCAGGTCATCGATCGGCCTTCGATGCTGCAGCGTTCCCCGAACCAACTCGTCAGCCAGCGAACGGGTTTCCGGTCCGGCCGGGTGATCCGCCCAGAACGCGCCCGACTGCACCTCAAGCGCCTCGATAGGGTAAAACTCAAGCTGATACAGAAGTGCGAGCGCGAGCTCTCTTGCGCGATGACGTTTACCCATTTTTCGAGGTAGCGGTCAAGGTATTGAGGTTGAAGGCGAACGCCTCTCCATGATCTTCTGGGATGCGAATTAAGCCGTTCACGATCTTTCCGGTCCCCCTCCCTCAATGCCTTCAGTCTTTAGTCTACTCATTTGAGTTGGCTGAAGAGGCTCGCCATTTCAATGGCCGACAGTGCCGCGTCGAACCCCTTGTTGCCGCCTTTTGTCCCGGCCCGCTCGATTGCCTCATCCAGCGTATTGGCGGTGATGACGCCAAAGATAATGGGCACGCCGGTATCGAGGCTCGCTGAGGCGATGCCCTTCGCGGCCTCGGTCGCGACGTACTCGAAGTGGGCGGTTGCCCCCCGTATGACGGCGCCCAGCGCAATGACGGCGTCGTAACGTTGTGAGGCGGCCAGGCGCTTGGCGGCGTACGGGAGTTCAAAGGCGCCCGGTACCTTCACCAGGTGCAGATGCGCATCGTCTGCCCCATGACGAAGCAGGCAGTCAAGCGCCCCCTCCAACAGCCGCTTAGCGATCAGTTCGTTCATACGACTCACGACGAGGGCGAATCGATATCCCTTAGCCTGATATGTTCCTTCGGTCGTCTTCAACGTCCACCTCCGCGAAAAAGCAGCAGTCACCAATCAGCGTTCAGGCACCAGCGGACGCCACCTGAGAGCTGACCGCTGATGACTGGTGGCCGTCGCTTCACTTGACGGTTTCAAGCAGATGGCCGAGCTTCGTGAATTTGGCATGCAGGTACGCACGATTCTCGGCGTTGGGATGAATCTCGATGGGGACCCGCTGTACCACGTGGAGGCCATACGCCTCAAGCCCGACGATCTTGCGCGGGTTGTTGGTCAGTAGTCGGATATTACACAGCCCGAGGTCCGACAGGATCTGAGCGCCGATCCCATACTCCCTCAAATCGGCTTGGAACCCGAGCGTGACATTCGCCTCAACCGTATCCAGACCGGTGTCTTGTAATTCGTAGGCGCGTATCTTATTCGCCAGGCCGATCCCTCGCCCTTCCTGTCGAATGTACAGCAGGACCCCTTTGCCCTCCTTGGCGATCAGTTCGAGCGACCTTTCCAACTGCGGTCCGCAGTCGCACCGGAGCGAGCCGAACACATCGCCGGTCAGGCACTCCGAATGGACACGCACCAGCGTATCGTCGATGGCGTTCAAGTCGCCCATGACCAGGGCCAAGTGGTGTTTGTTCTCCACCTGACTGTGATACAGGATCGCCGTAAAGCGACCGTAAGGGGTCGGCAGTGTCGTCGTGGCGACGCGCGTGACGAAGCGCTCGCGTTTGAGGCGGAACTCGATCAGGCTCTTGACGGTGATCAACTTCAGATCGTGCTTGCGGGCGAAGCGATAGAGCTCGGGCGTTCTCGCCATCTCGCCGTCATCGTGCATGATCTCGCAGATCACGCCGGCGGGGTAGAGCCCGGCCAGACGGGCCAGATCGATCGCGGCTTCGGAATGGCCTGCCCTCGTCAGAACGCCCCCCTCCCGTCCGCGGAGAGGAAAGGTGTGCCCGGGGCTGGTCAGATCCTCGGGGGTCGCATTCGGATCGATGATGGTCCGAATGGTCATGGCCCGATCGTAGGCCGAGATTCCGGTCGTCACCTTGTGTCTGGCATCGACGGAGACACAGAAGGCGGTCTCATGGGGAGAGGTATTGTCCATCACCATCGGCGGAATACGGAGCTCATCCAATCGTTTGCCGATGACCGGCATACAGATCAAGCCCCGACCCTGTGTGGCCATAAAGTTGATCGCCTCCGGCGTCACCTTTTCGGCGGCCATCGTCAGATCGCCTTCGTTTTCCCGATCGTCGTCGTCGACGACGACGATCATCTTGCCGTCGCGCAGGTCTCGGATCGCTTCTTCGATCGAGTGAAACTGGATGGTGTCTTCCATAGCCATTCTCCCTCAGAAACCACTCTAGCCGAATCCCAGTTCCCGAAGTCGCGATTCGGTCAGGGGTACCGTGTGTGCTGTAGACCCGCGTCCTTCAATGTAACGGACGACGTACTTGCCAAGCAGGTCGGTCTCCAGATTGACCCGCCCACCGATCGGCTTCTGGCCCAGCGTCGTGTGGCGGTAGGTATGCGGGATGACGGCGACTCCAAAACAATCGTTATTGAGCCGACCCACCGTCAGGCTGATGCCGTCCACCGCAACCGACCCCTTTTCGACCATCAGCGATCGCAACGCCTCAGGATAGGTAATCGAGAACCACCACATCCCCCCGGTTTCTCGAATCTCGTGAATCGTTCCAACCCCGTCGATGTGCCCGGTGACGAAGTGACCTCCCAGTCGATCCGTCGGCCGGCACGGGCGCTCGAGATTGACCGGGTCACCGACTTGACGGTCGCCCAGGGTCGTACGGCCCAAGGTTTCTTCGGACAGATCAGCCTCGAACAGTGTCGATGCCGTCCTCGTCACTGTGAGGCAGGCCCCATCGACGGCAATGCTGTCGCCGACCGCAAGTGCAGAGGTGGTCTGCTGACCCCGGATGGTCAGTTTGGCCACGCCCCCTTCCCGGTGGACCCGCTGAATGTAACCCACCTCCTCGACCAATCCGGTAAACATCCGTTGCCTAGCAGACGCCTTCATGGGACGGGCGGTATCCCTCAAGCAGCAGGTCTTCGCCTACCGGTTCTGTCCGTATGTGAGACAGTCGTAAAGCCTGGCCGATCGTCTCAACGCCCGTCCCGCCCATCAGGCTGGGCGCGCCCTTCCCACCGACAAGAATCGGCGCCACAAATAACAGAAACTTATCGACGATCCCCGCCTCAATAGCGGAGGTAAAGATGGCTTCGCCCCCTTCGATCATCACGCTCGTGATCTCTCGCTCGCCGAGCCGTTTCAGAAGCTGTGTGAAGCTGACCCGTCCGCGGGAACCGCCCGCTTCGAGCACCGTCAGTCCGCGACGCTCCAAGGCGTCGATCCGCTCTTCCGGGGTATCGGCGGCGACGGCGATCCAGGTTCGTGCGGTCGCGCCGTCCTGAAAGATCTGGGCATTCAGCGGGAACGGACCAACGCCATCGACGACGATTCGAATCGGGTCGCGCCCGCCTTCCGGAAGCCTGGTTGAGAGCCTGGGATTGTCGCGCCGAACGGTACCGATCCCAACGACGATCGCGTCGACCTGGTCCCGTAAGCGATGGACCTGCTCGCGCGATCGTTTGCCGGAGACCCACCGGGCGTCTCCGGTGCGGGTCGCAATCTTGCCGTCCAGACTGATCGCGGCCTTGAGAGTCACGAACGGAATACGCTGTGTGATGAATTTCGTAAAGGCCTCATTCAGGCGGTTTGCCTCTTCCGCACAGAGCCCCGATTCGACGACAATTCCCGCCTCGCGCAAGATCTGCACGCCTCGTCCTGACACCAGCGGATTGGGATCGAGGGTCGGGATCACGACCCGATGAAGTCCCGCCCGAACAAGTCGATCGGTGCAGGGTGGGGTGCGACCGTAATGGCAACAGGGCTCCAGGGTGACATAAAGGTCGGCGCCGCTCGCCGCGCCGCCGGCCTGGTCCAGCGCTGCAATCTCCGCATGCGGCGCGCCGGCCAGGGCGTGATACCCCTCCCCGACGATCCGGCCCTGCCGGACCACCACCGCGCCGACCATGGGGTTGGGGCTGGTGCGGCCGTACCCTTTTTTTGCAAGGGCCAGCGCGCGCCGCATAAAGCGTTCATCGTCAGGGGTGACCATTCCACCTCATAGCAGGTAACGAGAAAGCGGACTTTCTGAGGAAATACATGAAGTTACCTTAACACCGCGGGATCAGGGGTGTCAAGCGCAAAGCGGGCGACCGTCTCTGCTGGAAAGGCAACCCGGTGACGCTCGTCAGCGGGTAGTACGGAAAGGTCTCCGGACTTCAGCCGTGGCGTGCTACACTACAAGAAAAGGTCGAGAAAGCGGAGGGGGCAATGGGGCGGAACGCGCAACGCATGAGATGGGTAACCAACCTGTGTCTGGCGGGCCTGCTGATATTTTCGGTCGATGAAAGCGGCGCCAAGGAGCCGAAGCAGCCTGTTGCGGGGCCGCTGATCACGCTTTATGCGCCGCATCGAGAACAGTATGAAGTGGTCCTCGATACGATCGAGCTTCAGTGGCCGATGTCGGACAAAGGCGGCGTTCCCGCCGTCGATACGCCGGTCATGGTCTACGGCGCGCGCGTGGTGGACAGCGAGGCCTCCAGAGCTGTCGTTGCCCTGTCAGAGATTACCACCCTTGCGGATCTGTCGGCGATGACCGCAGCTTTGAAGGCCGTCAACCCCGGTGTTGACATCTACCCGGTCCTCTTTGAATCCGGACTCCCGCACAGTAAGAGCACCCGCCGCCTGCTGACTCGAGAGGTTGGTCTGTTGGTGGAGGAGGGGATAGATGTGCAGGATCTGGTCGCAGGATTGGCGGTCAGATCTGTCCGATCGATTCCCGGCGTTCCCGGGGGCTACGTTGTCGATGCGAGCGATCCGATTGCGACCCTCACGCTCGCTGAGGCGCTGCGCGAGCGCCCGGGAGTGCGCAGCGCCTATCCGCTCTTAAAACGCGCCTACGTCGCGCGCTGATCCGGGTCAGGTTGCAGGCGTCACGGACCTCTCGGGACATTAGCGGAGGGTAGCGGTGCCGATACCGACTCAGTCGACCACTTTCAAAGCATGGTCAGCGATGTGGCGCGCAGGATGGTTCTGGCGCGCCGTGTTGACCGCCGGTCTGATGTGGCTCGTTGGTGGCGCGGTCGCGCACGCAACAGCCGTCGCTGCCGTGGAACCCGATCAAACACTCCCGGTGATCCGGACCGACAGCGCCTCGACCGATCCATTACTCGATCAGCAGTGGCATCTCAAGGCGCGTGGCGAAGAGCCGGCCGGGACCAACGTTCGGGCGGTCTGGCCGACTACCAAAGGCGCGGGAATTGTAGTCGGCATCGTCGATGACGGGTTACAGCACACCCATCCCGACCTGGCCCCCAACTATATGAGCGATCTCTCATGGGATTTTAACGGCAATGACGCCGATCCGAGTCCGGATATTAACGCGGGAGATTTTCACGGAACCGCTGTGGCGGGGGTCGCCGCCGCCAGGGGGGATAACGGCATCGGGGGCAGCGGCGCGGCGCCGCTCGCATCCCTGGCCGGATTGCGCCTGATCGGCAGCCCGGTGTCGGACGCTCAGATCGCTGCGGCGCTCGCCCATCAACGGGACGCCATTCACATCCTCAGCAACTCCTGGGGTCCGCCCGATAACGGGAGTACCCTGTCAGGTCCCGGTGCTCTCGCGCAGACGGCGATTGAGACGGCGATCATGCAGGGGCGGAGCGGCAAAGGGAGGGTCTTTCTCTGGGCCGCCGGCAATGGTCTCACAAGAGATGATAACTGCAATTTCAATGGATTCGCAAATAACCGGTTCGTAATGGCGGTGGGTGCGCTGGCCGATAACGCGCAACAGGCGCCCTACAGTGAACCCTGCGCAGCCATGTTCGTCACGGCCCCCTCTAACGGAGGCACGCGGGGGATCACGACAACCGACCTCGTAGGTGCGCCGGGTGATGCGCCGGGCGACTACACGAGCGGTTTCGGGGGAACATCCGCGGCTACCCCATTGGTCGGCGGTATTGCGGCGCTCATGCTGGCCGAGAATCCCTCGTTGACCTGGCGCGACGTCCAACACATCCTGGCGCATTCTGCGGTGCGGATCAACCCGGCGGATTCCGGGTGGACAACCGGATCCTTCGCCCACAACGAGCGGTTCGGATTTGGATTGGCGGACGGACAGGCGGCGGTCAATCTGGCCGCCACCTGGAGCCCTGTTCCAGCCGAGAGCGCCGTACCCGCCGTCACACGTTCAATCGGCCGCGCCATCCCGGACGACGACACGGCGGGTCTGGTGGATAGTATTTCCATTGACAATGCATTTATCAACTTCACCGTCGAACATGTCGAAGTGATATTTGATGCCACGCATCCGTATCGCGGTGATTTGGAGGCCACCTTGACCTCTCCTGCGGGCGTCATCAGCAGGCTGGCCACGGTTCGAGCCTTGGACGCCGGTGAGAATTTCAGCTTCTGGCGCTTCGGATCGGTGCGTCATTGGGGGGAATCGGCGGCCGGTACCTGGACGCTTCGGGTTGCTGATCTGGCTCCCGAGGATGTCGGGACCTGGAACAGTTGGAGCCTCAGAATATACGGCATCGCGGGCCCGCCGCCGCTTGGAATTACAACCGCCGGTCTGCCTGTTGGAGAGCGGGGTGTAAGTTACCTGACAGGACTGTCGGCTGAAGGCGGTACACCCCCCTATCTGTGGCGACTGATCAAGGGGAAGCTTCAACCGGGACTGGTCCTCGACGCGGCGGGTACGATCAGCGGGATCCCGACAAAGGCCAAGTCGGCCAAGTTTACCGTCGAGGTCACGGATAACGCAGGGGCCGCATCTACGCAGCGGGTGTCCCTGAAGATCGTCAAGCCGGTGAAGCTTACGACTGATACGCTGAAGCGTGGTCGGGTGGGGATCCCGTACCCTGCCACGCTGAAGGCCAAAAGAGGGATACCGCCGCTGACCTTCAGCCTCATCGGCGGTACGCTTCCACCCGGTCTGAACCTTGATTCGGCCACGGGGCAGATCGTCGGGACGCCCACGACGGTCGGCACCTTCGATTTTCAGGTCATGGTGACCTCGAGTGGCGGCTCACATGATCAGGAGGAGCTGCGGATCAAGATCAGGTAGCGGTTGGAAGGATGCGGAGACGATGGGATGACAGATCAGGAATTCGCGAAGAGGGCGTCGGCAAAGGTTTCCGGGACGAACGGCTGCAGATCGTCGACCCCCTCGCCAAGACCGACATAGGTGATGGGAACCTTGAGCTGATCCGCGATCGCCACCACCACACCCCCTTTGGCCGTACCGTCCAGTTTGGTCAGGATCAGGCTCGTCAGCCCCACCGCCTCGTGAAAGGTCTTCGCCTGTACCAGCGCGTTGAGGCCGGAGGTCGCGTCGAGCACCATGATCCGTTCGTGGGGCGCATCCGGCATCTGTCGCGCAACGACCCGCTGGATCTTTTTCAACTCCTCCATCAGATTCCGTTTGGTGTGCAGACGGCCGGCCGTGTCGATCAGCAGGTGGGTTGCGCCGCGCGCGCAGGCGGCCTGCACCGCGTCGAACACCACGGCAGAGGGGTCGGCCCCCGCCTGGTGGCAGACGACATCGGCGCCCACCCGCCGGCCCCACAGCCCCAACTGTTCGATCGCCGCCGCTCGAAAGGTATCGGCACCGGCCAACACCACGCTGCCACCCTCGGCAATCAGGCGGTTCGCGAACTTCCCGATCGTCGTGGTCTTGCCGGATCCGTTGATGCCCAGGAAGAGCAGGACCTGCGGTGTAGTCGGATGGTTTCGGGATGAAGGGGGTGGCGCAACGCCAGCCAGAATAGCGAGAATCCCTTGCTTGAGGGCCGCCGCCACCTGCTCGACGCTGTTGAGATCCCGGCGACCGAGACGCTGGTGGAGAGGCGCGATAAGTCGTTGGGCCAGGGCCGGACCGAAGTCGGCGGCAATGAGAATCTCTTCCAGCGCCTCAAGGTCGGCGAGGCTCGGCGAATGGGAACCGAACAGTCGTCCGATCTGTCCTACCAGACCCTGGCGGGTTCGCGCCAGCCCTGCGACAAATCGTCCCAGAAGGCCCTGACGTGGAGGGTTGCCGGTAAACATCGGGAATCTTCCTGCGCGGCCCCGGTCAGGCGGCTCGACCCATGTGGAGCGACAGCAGCTTAGAGACGCCATGCTCCTCCATCGTCACGCCGTAGAGGAGGTCGGCCGCCGCCATCGTCCGTTTGTTGTGGGTAATGAGGAGAAACTGGGCGCTGGCGGCCATCTCCCTGAGCAGCGAGGCGAGCCGTTCGGCGTTTGCATCGTCGAGCGGGGCATCGACCTCATCCAGCAGGCAAAAGGGGCTCGGACGGGTGTGGAACAGGGCCAGCAGCAGCGCCAGGGCCGCCAGCGCCTTCTCACCTCCGGATAACAGGTTGAGGGTCGCCCGTTTTCCGGGGATGCGAACGGTCATCTCCACCCCCGGTTCCTCCTCACCATCCTCCGGTTCGGCCAGGGTCAGCGTCGCCTGACCTCCGGGAATGAGGCAACTCCAGAGTCGATCCAGATGGTCGGCTACGGTCTTCAGGGTCTCGCTGAATCGTTCCTGAATTGTCTGATTGATCTCTGAGATGGCGGTTCGGAGCGACTGCGCAGAGGCGCCAAGGTCTTCAGCCTGAGCGGAGAGGAAGCGGTGGCGTTCGGCCAACTCCTGGTATTCCTCGAGGGCAGCCATATTGACCGCGCCGAGTTCCGCAATCCTGTTGGTGAGATCCGTCAGTTCGCTATTGGCCGCTTCGATACCCAGCCCGCTTTCGGACAGCCGTCGGACAATCGCCTCGATGTCGGCAGGTCCCTCCGATCTCAGCGCCTCCTCCAGGAGCGAGATCGTATTCCGCAGTTCGGCAAGTCGAATTGTCGCCTCGTTCGACGCCTGTTGGGTGTCGAACAGCGACCGCTTCAGCCCCAGCAGGCGTTCGTCGATGGCCTGACGCCGCTCGCTCAACTCCCGACGGGCCTCATCCAGCGCCACGACGACTCGATGCGCCTCCTGCTCCTCCTCGACCAACGCACTCAACCGGACCTGAAGCCCTGCGACGCTCGCCTCCATCTGCGCTTCACGACGCTGTTGCTCGGCAAGTTCGACCTCGATGGACCCCAGTTCGGTTGTTACCTGGTCGAGTTCCTCCACCGTCCTGGCGAGGCCGCGAGCCAGGATCTCACGCTGGCCCTGCAGTGCCGTCAGCCGAACGCGGTATTCCCCTGCCTCCCGGATCAGGCCGTCCCGTTCCTGCTGGCGAGCGGTTACGTCGGTCTCGAGCATCGCGGTCTCGCGCTGAGCCGCCTGCCCGCGGTCTTCAAACTCCATAAGCGAGTGTTCGATGGTCCGGATCTCTGCGTCGAGGACGCGGAGGTCCTCATCATGGCTCTGACCTTCATAGGTCAGCACCTCGATCTGCTGCAAGAGGCGTCGTCGCTCCGCACTGGTGTGGGCAAGTGCCGTCTCCGCCTTAAGGCGCTCGATCTCCAGTTCATGGAGACGCCGATTGACCAGCTCCAACGATTCCCCGAGATCGGCGGAGCGGCGACAGGAGCTCTCCCATTCGGCCTCGGCCGCCTGCAGGGTATCGCGCAGTTCGCGGTTGCGATCTCGAAGCCGAGCGATCTCCCGGCGTCGCGGCAGGATCCCGGACCCACCCCCCGGCCCGCCGACGATGATCCCTTTGGCGGTGATGAGTTCGCCGGCGAGTGTCGCGACGGCAAAAGGAGCAGGGAGGCAACCGCCGAGTGCGAGCGCATCGGACAGCTCTCGGACGATGATCCCGTCGGCGAGGAGGGCTGCCACCAGCGGCCGATCCTCGTCGACGCAGCGGATCAGATCGAGCGCGAGCCCTTCCACCGGGGTGCCTGAGGCGGCGAGGACATCACGCAGCCGAGCGGTCGTCATGTCGGATTGATCGCTCACGGCACCACGATGGAGCAGAAACGTCGCCCGCCCCCGGCCCCGCTCATTCAGCCGTCGAATGGCCTCCTCGACATCCTGCGGCCGTTGCATCACGAGCCCCTGCAATGCATCGCCGAGCAGGGCCTCGATGGCGCGCTCGTAGGGGGCGGGCACCTCGAGCCGATCCGCCAGCGCGCCCTTCAGTCCTTCGACTCTCGACTCGCCACGCACGTGTTGCTGGAGGAGATACCGGTGACCGTCAACGTATCCTTCGAAATTGTCGCTCAGCTCAATGAGGGATGCGAGACGGCTGCGGAGCGACGCCGATTCATTTCGCAGCGCCTCAAGTCGGGGTCTTGTCGCCTCGCGTGCGGCATCCTCTTCGGTGCCCTGATGTGTGAGCCGCGTCCGTTCTGTCTGCAATGCCTCCAGTCGCTCGACCGCCTGTTCAAATGCGACGCGTTGCGCCTCCTCCAACGGGATGAGGTCGCGGTCCTGTTGCTCCAGTCGGGCCGTGCGCTCACTCGCCAGATCGCGTTGGGTGCCGTAGAGGCGTGCGCGTTCTCGAAGGCTGGTCAGATGGTTACGGCGGTCCGCCAGTGCCGCCGCCTCCTGTACGAGACGCCGACGCGACGCCTCAAGTGCCCGCGTCGTTGTGCCGATCGTCTCTTCCAGCGCCGCCAACTCGGACGACTTCAGGTTGAGCTGCGTACGACCGGCTTCCAGGTCATCGATCAGCCGCTGCGCCTGCGCCTTGGCCTCGGCCTCTTGCTGTAGGAGCGTCGCGCGACGGTCGTGCAGCAGCGCCGAGCGGTCACGACGCTCCTGTTTGCGACGCGACGACTCCTCAAGCATCTGCCGCAGATGGTTCATCTCGGCCTCATCGTGAGACAGGGCGCTGCGTAGTTCGTGCAACCGCTCCTGCGCGGCAGCTCTGGCGCGCTCCTGTTCGAGTTCGCCGACCCGGACGATCTCCTGTTCGGCCTCCACGCCGGCGACCGCCGCCTGTACCGAGTCGAGCTCCTGCTGCGCCGCCGAGGCGGTCTGCTCGAACAGGGTGCGTTGATGCCGCAACTGTTCCAGTTCAGAGAACTTCACAAAGCCCTTCAGCTCACACGCCCGATCCTGATAGGTGCGATATCGCTCTGCCTTATTCGCCTGTCGTTTGAGGGAATTCTTCTGCCGCTCGACCTCTCGGATGATGTCGCCGACCCGGAGGAGGTTCTGTTCCGCGGCCTCCAGCTTGGCGAGGGCGGACCGCTTTCGGACCTTGTAGGTCATGATGCCGGCCGCCTCCTCAATCAGGAGCCGACGTTCGGCGGGCTTCGCACTGACAATGCTGCCGATACTTCCCTGTTCGATCAAGGCATACGGTTCACCCCCGAGCCCGGTATCCAGGAACAGATCGGTGATGTCGCGAAGCCGGCAGGGAATATGATTCAAGAGGTACTCACTCTCACCGGAGCGGTAGAGGCGACGGGTCACCGTGACCTCGTGAAACTCCGTCGGGATGTTGCCGTAGTTGTCGGTAAAGCTCAGGGAGACCTCGGCCATACCCAACGGCTTGCGACTGCCGTTGCCCGCAAAGATCACGTCGTCCATTCGATCTCCGCGCAACAGCTTGGCGCTTTGCTCGCCCAGGGCCCATCGAATGGCATCGGAGAGATTGCTCTTACCGCAGCCGTTCGGTCCGACGATCGCCGTCACGCCGGGCTCGAAGGTCACCTCGATCTTTTCGGCGAACGACTTGAAACCGAATGCGGTCAATCGCTGAAGCCGCATTGCCCGACACCAGGATCCGCCAAGACCATCACCACGCCATTCTGCCTCATGCTCAGGCCTCCTCACTCCGCAAAGACACGATACAATGGTGACACCCTACCAGACCCAGGACATCCCTGTCAAGGAAAATACTAGAATCAGTAGTCTGATCTATTGCGACTACAAGATGTTGTGGAGAGTTCAGTCGGTAGCGAACGCAGCGCATTTCGGGCGGCGTCACATTCGGCTTCTTGCCTATTCGGACCGTTGCCCCTGGCCATCCGGGATCGGTTGACTATCACCTCAACCTCGAACGTCGGTGCATGGGGGGCGCCGGACCGGCGAACCAGACGATAACGGGGTACCGTGTGGACGCGAGATTGAATGAGTTGTTGCAGGACCGTCTTCGGATCTGTGATGACCCGTGCCTCTTCGAGGTTTCTCAGGCAGGTCTCCTGCGCCAAGCAGCGAATGACGTCGATTCCCCCGTCGAGATAGATGGCCCCGATCACCGCTTCAAAGCTGTTCGCGAGGACCCTGGTCTTTTGTCGCCCGCCCGTTGACTCCTCCCCCTTGCTCAGCAAGAGCAGGGGGGCAAGACCGTGGCGCTGGGCCATCTCGGCCAGGGCGACGGCGCTGACAAGGCCGGCTCGTCGCCGGGTCAATTCCCCCTCCGACGCCGTCGGCAGGAGGGCACAGAGGACCTCGCTCACATAGAGCGTCCAGACCGCATCACCCAGAAACTCGAGCCGCTGATAGCGAAGACGGACATCGGCCTGCGAAGGATCGGTGAAGGAGGGGTGGGTCAGCGCCGCCTCAAGGAGCGCCGGATCGCGAAACCGATGGCCGCAAAGGGACCTCGGGAAGGATGGTGCGGCCACCTCGGAGGAACTGCTCATAGGTTACGGATACCATACTTACCCTGGGCCGTCAACACCGCTTCCGGTACACCGTTCTGGCGCATATGCACTATTCTGAGCGGTGTGACACCGTATACGCCAAAATGTGTATTGACGGATTACTGACTATAAAGTAGTTATACGCAACCAGAAAAGGGGATGGAACGGCTGTCGCAGCAACAGCTCAGGGTTCTCCTCGAATTCATGCGAGGCTTCTACGCCTGCCATGAACGGGATGCATGCGTCAGCTAGCTCTTGTACGGGATCTCGACACTCATCCCTGCGGAATTCGCAGCGTTTACTGCGATTAATGGTGACGGACGGATCACCGATGTGAGGGCTGAGACGCGCGCCGCCGCCGCGCGTATGCTGGCGCCGGGAGCCCTCCGTCAGCGGTGATCGCTTTTCCGCCGCGTCTCCCTATCCGTATCCTCTCATCAGCGACAAGGGACGTGTTTCGGGCCATGCCTTCATGGCGACAGGTGTCGTACCGAGGTCGTCACGAAACCACGCCAGACGCCTCCGGCATCCATGTAGTAGCCGAGCACCTCGCTACGAGCGTTAATGCCGAAGGGCGCGGGCCGAGCACGGCGGATCACAAACTGTTGCCTTCTCATGGTCTCCTCGTCTCTGTGATGTGTCCCGACCCACGTATCCTGCGTCGCCACACTCAGTTCGAGCAACACCGATGCGGACCAGCCGATGTTGCTCGAACTCTCCGCAGCCCGGACTGCTACTTGCGAATGGCCGGGAGGCCCGGCGGATCCGGCTGCGGGTTGAAGCCGCGGATCACCGCGGGGTGCAGGACGAGCGTGCTGGCGCCGGTGGCCACGTCGTAGACCTCGACGCTCGGCAGAAGCGCCGCACACGGATCGTCGCCCATGCGGCCTGTCCGGTCGCCAATATCCGGTGCTACTGCCCTGCCACCGTCGATGATGAACCCCCTGACCTGCAGACGCGATGCTGGGCCGGCGTCGTCGAAGGCATCGAAGAAGACGTCGAAGAATGAGGCCTGGCCGGGCAGGAGGGCGGCCGTCGCGCGTCCGAGGCTCCGCCCTTGGCCGTCCACGAACCCGAACTCCACCTGACACGGGCTCGAACGATCGCCGGGGTCGACCATCGCGCGCGCGTTCACGACGTTGAGCCGGGCGGCCTGGCCGCGGACGATGCCGACCATGCCGAACATGTCGACCGGGCGCGCATCGACCTCTTTGAAAGCGTCGGCGGGGCTCGCGGCCAGGAGCGGCAGGGCAAGCAACAGCCCTGCCAGGAGTCGTACGGTCTTGGTCTGCGGGGCTCGAATAGTGTGAAGCGTTCGTTTCATGACGCCGACCTCCTTGTGATGTGTGCGGGTTGGTGAGCATACCTTTCTGTCTTGAATTACCTCAGGTCCTGCCGTGCCGTCAATACGCCTTTTGGCGTATAGGGGCTCGCGCCGAGTCGCAGGCGTGAGGGATGGATCGGCAGCCGGTCGCCCACGATGACACGGTGCACCGGACAACGGATCGTCCTCGGCGTTCGCCACTATGCCCGCATGAGACAATTGGCATGGTGTCCCCGCAGTTCAACCGGATGTTGTTGTTGCGCAGCCCACCGCGTCACGCTATGATAAAATGCAATGGCGTTGTGGGTGGTGGCGAACAGTTCTGATCTTGATGGGAGGATCGACATGCAGGCCGTCCGCATCGAAACGACGATTGGCGAGAATGGTGAAGTGCGGCTGACAAAGCTGCCGTTTAAAGCCGGCGAAGAAGTGGAGGTCATTGTGTTGCCCCGGGGAATGCGCCCCACAACTGCAGATCGTTTTCCGCTGCGCGGCGTTGCCATCGACTACGAGCGGCCCACTGATCCCGTCGCAGAAGAGGACCTGGGAAGTCGCAAAGCTCGTTGAGTACCGTAATGGACGTCTTCTGGACAATAGGGATGACGTCCTGATCTATGAGCCGCGCTCAGCCGACGACGACGCCGTGCGCGAGCGGGGGCACGCCCCGCCCGCGCAGGATCAACATGCAACGTCCCAAATGGTCAAAGGACGACTAGTGGGCGGCGCGAAACCCGGGGCTGCCGACCAAGCTGTCCGTGCGCGACGGGACGAGGCCAGCGACCGCGAAGACGCCGGCAGACGAGCCGTTGATGAAGCTGCCGCCGCGAATCAACGCGCCGAGGCCATCAGTCGTGGACGCCCCGGCGAGGCACATGAAATCGTCACTGAACAGGCCCCAGCCGGGACAGTCCGTAGACAGCGGCACCCAGTCCGCCACCCACTCCCAGACGTTCCCCACCATGTCGAAGGCCCCCACGTTGGAGACACAGGCCGACCGGGATCCCGTGGCCATCACGTCAAGCGCCAGATTGTCGGTGTTGCAGGTGGTTGAACCATTGTCGGCGCCGCCGGTGTCCGGTGTCCCCAAGGCGACGGCCTGCCACTCGGCGTTGATCGGCAGCCGGTCGCCCACGATGACACGGTGCACCGGACAACGGATCGTCCTCGGCGTTCGCCACCATACCCGCATGAGACAATTGGCATGGCGTCCCCGCAGTTCAACCGGACGTTGACAGGGCGGTTCAAACAGCTTGACAGTCGATCTCATGTCCTTTAATATAAAATTCAATTATCGAATGCGCTTGCTTGGGAGTCCGGCGAGGCTTTACTTCATGAGGACAGGCGGAGGGATGTATGGCGTCAGAGAAGGTCGTTCATCTCACAGACCGCGATTTTGACGAGCGGGTTATCAAAGGACAGGGTCTGATCCTGGTTGATTTCTGGGCCGAATGGTGCGGTCCCTGTCGGATGATCGCACCCATCCTGGATGAGTTGGCAAACGAACATGACGGGCAGGTCACGATCGCCAAGTTGAATGTGGACGAGAATCGGGAGAGTACGGCTCGATTCGGAATTCGAAGCATTCCGACGATCCTCCTCTTCAAGGATGGGGCGCAGGTCGAACAGATTGTCGGGGCGTTGTCGAAATCAGCCCTTCAGGCCAAGATCCAGCAGCATCTGTAACGTACTGCTCTACCGGCGAGCCTCCCGCACACACACGACCTCCATCGCCTCCCGTCCGGGTTTGGCCTTGACCGCTTTTTCTCCCGTATGGTAGGGTGAGCCCTACTGTTCAGCCCACTACCTTGGTACCCACACATGGCGGAGATGCTGCATCCATCCTTCGACGAATTTGTGCGGAAGAGCGCGGCCGGCAACCTGATCCCCGTCTACCGCGAGATCGTCGCCGACATGGAGACGCCGGTATCGGCCTTTCGCAAGATCGACCGCGGCGACTACGCCTTTCTGTTGGAGAGTGTCGAAGGGGGGGAAAAGTGGGGCCGCTACAGCTTCCTCGGCAGCAATCCCGCCCTTGTCTTTCACGCAAAGGGCACGACAGCCACAGTGACGACCGCAGCCGGGGCCCAATCTCATACGATCGAACAGGACCTGCTGGAGCCGTTAAAGTCGATCTTGCGGCGCTATCGGCCGGTTCAGGCCGACGACCTCCCGAGGTTTTACGGGGGGATCGTGGGATTTCTCTCCTACGATGTCGTTCGACAATTCGAACGACTGCCGGCAACGACTAAAAATGATCTCGATCTGCCCGATGCCTTCTTTCTCCTGCCCGATACCCTGCTGATTTTCGATAACGTCTCTCACCGGATCAAGATCGTAGCCAATGCCTTTGTTCCGGAGACCGATCCGCAGCAGCTTCGTGAGGCATACGATGAGGCTGCGAGAAAGATCGACGACGTCGTGGACGCGCTGCGGCGGCCGCTGCATATGGGCCGGAGGCCCGGCGGAGACGGGGGGGAGTTGCAACTGAACTCGACCATGAGTCAGACCGAGTTCGTTCGCGCCGTAGAGCGTACGCAGGAATATGTGCGGGCGGGGGACGTGGTCCAGACGGTCATCTCTCAACGACTCTCCACCAAAACCACCGCCGATCCGTTCGATATCTACCGGGCCCTCAGAACGATCAACCCGTCGCCCTATATGTACTATCTGCGGCTGGGCGAGATCCGTGTGGCCGGCAGCTCACCGGAGGTGTTAGTCCGATTGGAAGAGGGGCGGATCGATCTGCGCCCGATTGCCGGGACCCGGCCGAGAGGACGCAGTGATGCGGAGGATCTGGCGTTCGAGCAGGAGCTCCTCGCCGATCCGAAGGAACGGGCGGAGCATATTATGCTGGTGGACCTGGGACGCAACGATGTGGGGCGGGTGGCTGTGATCGGATCCGTTGCCGTGTCGGAGCTGATGACGGTCGAGCGCTATTCGCACGTCATGCACATCGTCTCCAACGTTCAAGGGATACTGGCCGACGGGCATGATGCCTTCGATCTGTTGCGCGCCTGCTTTCCCGCAGGAACCGTCACCGGCGCACCCAAGATCCGTGCCATGGAGATTATCGAGGAGTTGGAGCCGGTGCGTCGAGGCCTCTATGCCGGTGCGGTCGGCTATTTCGGCTTCTCCGGCAATATGGATACCTGCATCACCATCCGCACCGTCATCATCAGCGACGGAACCGCATATGTCCAGGCGGGCGCAGGGATCGTGGCCGACTCCGACCCGGAACGCGAATACGAAGAGACGATGAACAAGGCGAAGGGGATGCTCAGGGCGATCCAGATGGCCGAATCGGGCGATCTGTGGATCGGAGGGACAGGGTAGGCGCACATGCTGGTCGTCATCGACAACTACGACTCGTTTACCTACAATCTGGTCCAATACCTCGGCGAGCTGGGCGAACGCCCGCGCGTCTTCCGGAACGACCAGATTGCGCTGGACGAGTTGGCGGCGCTCCGGCCTGATCGGATCGTGATCTCTCCGGGACCGAAGAGCCCAAAGGAAGCCGGGATCAGTTGCGATCTGATCACGCGTTTCGCCGGGCAGGTCGCCATCCTCGGCGTCTGTCTGGGCCATCAGTGCATCGGCGCCGCGTTCGGCGGGCGGATCGTGCGGGCAGGCCGCCTGATGCACGGCAAAACCTCTCCCATCCACCATGACGGGCGAACCATCTTTTCCGGGCTTCCGAATCCTTTTGATGCCACGCGCTATCATTCGCTGCTCGTGGATCGCGAGGGACTTCCGGATTGCCTGGAGATCTCCGCGCAGACGGCAGAGGGAGAGATTATGGGCATCCGCCACACGCACTATCGGATCGAGGGGATTCAATTTCATCCCGAATCGATCCTCACGAGAGAGGGGAAGGCGCTGCTCAAAAACTTCCTCGCCCTTCGCTGATGAGACAGCGTACAGACGACGATTACAGAGACGATACGGTTGAGATGCTGATTCTGGACGCACTGCACAAGGTGGTCGACCGGCGGGACCTGAGCGCCGATGAAGCCTGTGCGGCGATGGAAGAGATGATGTCCGGACGGGCGTGCGACCCGCAGATCGCAGCCTTTTTGACGGCGCTGCGGCTGAAGGGGGAGACGGCCGCTGAGATCACCGGATTTGCACGGGCTATGCGGGCGCATGTCTGTCGCATCAGGGTTCGTGGGCCGGCCGAGCGTGCGGGGGGTGAAACCGGCGGCGGGCGGTTGGTCGATACCTGCGGCACTGGGGGAGACGCCGCCCACACCTTCAATATCTCGACAGCCGCGGCCTTTGTAGTGGCGGGGGCCGGTGTTCAGGTCGCCAAACACGGCAATCGCTCGGTATCGAGTCGTTGCGGGAGCGCCGACGTGATGGAGGCGTTGGGGGTGGATCTGACGCTCGCGCCGGAGCAGGTGGGGGCGTGTATCGACGAGGTCGGCATCGGGTTTCTGTATGCCCCGCTGTTGCACCCGGCCATGCGGCATGTGATGACCGCCCGCCGCGAGATACGGATTCGGACGGTGTTCAACATCCTCGGCCCCCTCACCAATCCGGCCCAGGCGCCCGCTCAGGTCGTAGGGGTCTACGAGCCGCGCTTGACCGAACTTTTGGCAACCGTCCTGGTCGCGCTAGGGTCGGAGCGGGCCTTTGTGGTCTGCGGTCTTGACGGACTGGATGAGCTATCGCCGGCCTTGCAAAGCCGGGTGTCGGAGATCAAGGATGGACAGGTCCACACCTACATGCTGGCCCCGGAGGATTTCGGCTTTGCGCGGGCGAGCCTCGACGATCTGCAGGGCGGCGGTGCCGGCGAAAACGCGCAGATGATCCGGGCGATTCTGACTGGTGAGCGGGGGCCGAAACGGGATGTGGTGATTATGAACGCGGCCCTGGCCGTAATCGCGGGCGGGACGGCCGATGACATCCAGAGCGGCGCCAAACTGGCCGCCATGTCGATCGACAGCGGTGCCGCGATAGAGAAACTGCGGGCTCTGGTAGAGTTCAGTCGTCGCCACGGCCGACAGGCCGCGTAATACCATGATGCTTCGGTACATTCTTGAGCACAAACGGCAAGAGGTCACCGAGCGCGAGGCGACTCTGCCGCTTGTAGAGTTGAGGGCGCGCGCCTCGGACTCGCCGCCCCCGCGCGATTTTGTTGCAGCCATCGCCAGAAAACAGACAGAGGCGGGAAGCCGGGAGCCGCTCAAGGCCATCGCAGAAATTAAACGCGCATCGCCGTCGGCAGGGATCATCCGCCGTCCGCTTGACGTCACGGCGATGGCGGCGTCCTATCAGGCGGCCGGTGCCAGCGCCATCTCGATCCTGACGGACGGCCGGTTCTTTCAGGGGAGTCTAGAGGATCTGGTGACGGCCAGAGGGGCGGTCGATCTGCCGGTGCTCAGGAAGGAGTTCATCGTGACTCCCTACCAGGTGTATGAGAGCCGCGCGTATCCGGCGGACGCGATCCTGTTGATCGCGGCAGCCCTTGAGCCGTCACAACTGCAGGATCTCTACGGGCTGGCCGTGTCGCTTGGGCTGCACCCGCTGGTAGAGGTCCACACCATGGCGGAGCTTGAGACCGTAAAAGGGGTAGGCGCCTCACTGATCGGTATCAACAATCGGGATCTGGCAACCCTGGAGACCCGGCTGGAGACGACCTTTGCGCTGCTGCCGCACCTGCCGCATCAGGCCGTCGTCGTGAGCGAAAGCGGCATTAAGCGCCCCGAAGAAGTCCGACGCCTGGCCGACGCCGGCGTTGACGCGATCCTGGTTGGCGAATCCTTGCTGGCGAGTCCGGACCCCGGGGAGAAGCTGCGCGAGTTGCTGACGGGAACCGGCGGTTGAGTTGCGTCCGATGGTGCGCGTAAAGATCTGCGGAATCACCTCGCGTGAAGACGCGTGGGCCGCAGTCGAGGCCGGGGCCGATGCCCTGGGGTTTATCTTTGCGGAGGGGACGCCCCGTTATATCCACCCGCCGGCAGCGGCGGCGATCGTCGGGGAGATGCCGCCGTTTGTGACGACGGTAGGGGTATTCGTCCACCGACCGCCTGACGAGATCGAGCGGATTGTCGGCGTATCCGGCGTCGGGCTTGCACAACTGCACGGTCACGAGAGTCCGGACCTATGTAGTCAACTTCGTACCCCATTTATTAAGGCGATTCGGGTGCAGAGTACAACCGATCTGGAGGTCGTAGCTCATTACCCGCGGGCACGGGCCTTCCTGCTGGACGCCTACGTCGCCGACCAGCCGGGTGGGACCGGCCGAACCTTTCCGTGGGAGATCGCGGCGGAAGCCGCGCGTCGGACACGGGTCATTTTGTCGGGCGGACTGAGACCCGACAATATCGCCCGCGCAATCGCGCAGGTCAGGCCGTACGCCGTGGACGTCTGTAGCGGCGTGGAAGCCTCTCCCGGTCGAAAAGATCATCAAAAGGTGAGGGAATTCATTGAACAGCTTAGAAAAGCCGACGCACGTTGAGACATGTAATCCGGGTCCGCTTCCTGATCCTCGCGGCCACTTCGGCAGGTACGGCGGGCAATTCGTTCCGGAAACCCTGATGGCGGCCCTGGCCGAACTGGAGACCATTTATCTCCAGGCGAAGGCCGATCCCGGCTTTGAGTCAGAGATGCAGGGCTATCTCAGACACTACGTCGGGCGTCCGACGCCGCTCTATTTCGCGCGCCGACTGACCGATTATCTCGGCGGGGCGCGAATCTATCTCAAGCGCGAAGATCTCTGTCATACCGGCGCGCATAAGATCAATAACACCCTCGGTCAGATTCTGCTCGCCCGCCGCATGGGAAAGTCCCGGGTCATCGCCGAAACGGGCGCCGGACAGCACGGCGTGGCGACCGCAACCGTCGCCGCCAGGTTCGGGTTGACCTGCGAGGTCTATATGGGGACGGAGGATATGCGACGACAGGCCCTCAACGTCGTTCGGATGCGACTGTTGGGCGCCAAGGTCGCCCCGGTGGAGGCGGGCAGTTGCACGCTGAAGGATGCTATCAACGAGGCGATGCGTGACTGGGTGACGAATGTCGATACGACCCATTATGTGCTGGGCTCGGTCCTGGGCGCCCATCCCTACCCGTTGATGGTTCGCGATTTTCAATCGATCATCGGTCGAGAGACCAGGACCCAGATCCTGGAACTGGAGGGCAGACTGCCGGACTATCTGGTCGCCTGCGTCGGCGGCGGCAGCAACGCGATCGGTCTGTTTCACCACTTTCTGGATGAGCCGGCCGTTCGAATGATCGGGGTCGAGGCGGGCGGACTGGGGATCGAATCCGGGCGGCATGCGGCGCGGTTTGCCGGCGGTGAACTGGGCGTCCTGCACGGGACGATGAGCTTCGTCCTGCAGGACGGCGACGGCCAGATTCGCACGACTCATTCGGTGTCGGCCGGACTGGATTATCCGAGTGTCGGGCCGGAGCACGCCTACCTCCGGGACCTCGGGCGGATCGATTTTGTGTCGGCAACGGATGCCGAGGCGTTGGAGGCGTTTCAGCTCCTGAGCCGGCTCGAGGGGCTCATTCCGGCGCTGGAGAGCGCGCACGCCATCGCCCATCTCAAGACACTGGCCCCGACGCTGAACCGGGACCAGATTGTGGTGGTCAATCTCTCGGGTCGTGGCGATAAGGATGTTGAGACGGTGGCGAATCTGGTATTGACTGAGGGGTCTCGACCATGAACCGTATCGATGAGCGTTTCCGTCGACTCAGGGAATCCGGAGAGCGAGCCCTGATGCCCTACCTGACCGCAGGTGACCCTGACCTCGCTACGACCCGTTCGTTGATCCTGGAATGCGAACGGCGGGGCGCCGATCTGATCGAGATCGGCGTACCCTTCTCGGATCCACTGGCCGATGGTGTGACCATTCAGCGGGCGTCTCAACGGGCGCTACGGGGCGGAACGACCCTTGCGGGGATTATCGAGATGGTGGCGGATCTTCGGACTGACTGTCGCCTGCCGCTCTTATTAATGAGCTACGTCAATCCCATTTTTCACTTCGGATATACGCGATTCGCAAAAGAAGCGGTAGCTGCCGGCATCGACGGCCTGATCGTGCCGGATCTGCCGCCTGACGAGGCGACCGAGTTGATCGAGGCCGCGGGCGCGTACGACCTGTATACGATCTTTCTCATTGCGCCGACCAGCCCGCCTGAGCGGATACGAACGATCTCGGCCGCCTCAAAAGGATTCATCTATTATGTCTCGCTGCGAGGTGTGACGGGGGCCCGGTCCAGGGTCAGCGACGATCTCGAAACCGGCCTTCGGATCATCCGACGCGAAACCGGCCTGCCGCTGGCGGTAGGGTTCGGCATTTCGACGCCGGAGCAGGTACGGGTGGTCGCGACGATGGCCGACGGTGTGATCGTCGGGAGTGCGATCGTCTCGCTGTTGGAACAGACGTCCGGACAACCGGACCAGTTGCAACGCGTCGGCGAGTTCGTCGCGTCGCTCAAGGCAGCCACACGAATCAAAGCCGTCTCAGGCCAATAGTCATCGGCTCTCCCGCGCAGCCCTGGCCCAACGCTACATTCTCAACTTCCACATTCTCGAAACGTACCGTAACACACCTGCCGAGACGCCGCCCGTCCTCGCCTCTTCCGGCTCATTTGGGGCACATCCGGCACCCTCGTATAGTTGGCGACTAATCCTATTGATTCTTGCATAGGTAATGCGACTATTATAGATCCCTCCGTTCCGTTCGTGGTGAGCCTGTCGAACCATGAGCGGAGCGGCCTTCGACAAGCTCAGGCTGAACGGATGCGGGAGCAGTTCGTGTTTCATTACCTATGCAAGGTTCAGTAGTACACCCGGCGCCTATCTGGGTCTGACCACCCTCATATGATGTATTTTGCTTGACAAGTTCAGAGTAACGTCGTACAAGCTCGATGGAAGCACAACCTATCAGCAGATCATGGCTCGGCACAGGTACTCATGATGTTTTCATGGGGGTCTCGCAAAAGGGAACTGGTCGGACTGGATATCGGGACCAGTTCCGTCAAGGCCATACACCTTCAACAATCGCGGGGTTCCTATCGCGTCGCCGAACTCGGCATGGTTCCCATCCATTCCGACGCGATCGTAGACGGCATCATCGTCGACGCCGGTGCGGTCAGCACGGCTGTCCGACAACTGTTCGACAAACACGCCATCACCCTTTCTGATGTCGCCTGTTCAGTATCCGGAAATTCGGTCATTATCAAGAAGATTACGGTGCCTGCAATGCCGGCGGCAGAGCTCAGAGAAGGGATTGCGTGGGAAGCAGGACAACATATTCCCTACGCCATCGATGACGTGAATCTGGACTTCCAGATCCTGCGAAGGCTCGGTACCGGCGAGCAAGAGATGGAGGTCCTGCTGGTGGCGGTCAAGAAGGACATCCTGAACGACTACCTCACCGCCATTTCCGCCGCCGGCCTGAATGTGGTCGTGGTCGACGTCGACGTTTTCGCCATCGGGAACGCGTTCATGATACTCAATAAGATTGAGCCCGGCGAGGTGGTGGCCCTTGTAAATGTAGGAGCAGCGGTCACGAACATCAATATCCTGGCCGGCGGTATCTCGGACTTTACCCGGGATAGCCCTCTGGGCGGGAACCGACACACCGAATCGCTGGAGAGAAGTTTCGGCTTGAGTGTCGAGGAGGCCGAGGCGCTAAAACGAGGTCAGACGATTGCCGGGCACAGCTTCACAGAAGTAGAGCCTGTGGTCCGGACGGTCAACGGTGAATTGGCCGAAGAGGTGCGCCGTTCATTCGATTTTTATTACTCCACGAGTCAACGGGATACGATTCACCGCATGATATTAAGCGGCGGATGCGCGTTGTTACCGGGGCTGGCCACGTACCTGTCACGTACGCTTGAGTTGCCCGTTGAGATTGCCAATCCGTTCCAACATATCGCGATCAACGCGAAAACGGTTGACGCTCAATATCTGGCGACGATTGCGCCCCAAATGATGGTCGGTGTGGGATTAGCCCTTCGTGATGCCGACGAGGAGAGCGTATGATCAAGATCAATCTCCTTCCGCGTGAGAAGCGCCCCAAAAGAGGAGAGATCAAGGCCCCTCGGACCGTATCGATCGTCGTGGCTCTTCTTGCGGTCGCTGGAATGGCCGGATACTGGCTCTTTGTGAAATGGGACATACAACGACTGCGGACGAGTATTGCGGTGACACAGAGCGAGGTGGCGGTGAACCGGCAGTCTGCTCAGGCGGTCGAGCAGTACGCCCGCAAGAAGCAACAACTGGGAGAGCGGCTGGCGCTCGTCCAACGATTGGCGACACACCAGGACCGTCCGGTGCGCTTGCTGGATGGTCTGAGCGAGGCGCTGCCGGATGGGGGCTGGCTGACCAGCATCAGTAAGAGTTCCGGCACACTCACTATTCAAGGATATGCCTCGTCGCACTTTGTCGTCGCCGAGTTGATGCTGGCACTTCAGCGGATGACACGCCTGGTCACGAATGTTGAGCTGAGCTTTTCCGAGCTCGAGTTATATGAGGGCAGGCCGGTGGAACGATTCGAAATTCTCGCGACCTTGTCGGGATAATCGGAAGGAGCCTGTCATGCCGTTTTCGATGGATCTCTCGGCCCATACGGCCAATATCCCGCGGCAGCAGAAGATTGCGCTCGGGGTCATCGTAGGCGTGTTGACCCTCCTCCTCTATTGGCAACTGTTGCTTCAGTCGGCGTGGACCGCACGGAGCGAGGCTCAAGCGGAGCTGCTTCGCGTGAGAGCAGAGGCGGATCGGACGAGACAGATCGCAAGCCAACGACCTCGCCTGGAACAGGAGATCACGGTTTTGGAAGCACAACTTGAGCGTACGATCCGGCAGCTACCCACTAAAAAGGAGATTCCGGCGTTGTTGAAACGGGTGGCCGGTCTTGGTCAGGAGACGGATCTGGACGTCGCCTCGTTTAAACCGGCGAGCGCTGTGGCGAAGGATTTCTATACCGAGATCCCGGTACAACTGAAGGTGAGGGGAACCTACCACGATCTTGGCCTCCTTTTTGAGCGGCTTGCTCAGTTGGAGCGGATCGTGAATGTTACCGATCTGACCATTCGACAGGCCGCCAAAGGTCAGAAGCCCGGAGACACGATCCAGGCCGAGTTTGGCGTTGTGACCTACACCTACTCAGGCGCTTCGGGGGCGAAGAGTGGTGAGGCGGCAAGGACGGAGAAATAGGCCCTCTCATAAGAGGGCGGTCGGCGCGATGATGGTCTGTATACTGGCCGCCGTCGTGGGCTGCACGAGCGAGACGACACCGACGACACCGCCTGCTGTCCAGCAGACAGCGCCACCGCCTGCCCCTGAGGTCGCCTCGCATCAAGAGGAGAGAGAGGAGCGGGCTACGTACCGATCCAGGGGACGGCGAGACCCATTCCGTCCGTCTCGATCCGTCGTCGCAGAAACACCGCCGACGGTGCCTCTGACGGTAACCGGGATTATTCGAGAGGCTCGCTCCTTTTATGCATTAGTAGAGTCAGAGCTATCGGCGGGACGGGCGTACATCATCCGGGAAAACGACGTGGTTGATTCGGCCAAGGTCGTCAAGATTAGCAGGGATCGTGTAGTATTCGAGGTACGAACCAAGAATCCGGAGGGGAAGGTGCGTATACGTTACGTCGAAAAACAGCTACCGGCGGACGTACCACGATGAATGTACGCGCAGTCTATAAGTTGTCGTGCCGGCCGAGACGACGGCTCACCGGCGCCGTACTCTTTCTATTGTTTACGTCCTGCGCAACGTCCGGCGTATCCACCAGAGAGACCTTGCCATTATCATCCGGCGAATCGTCTTTATCGAACGCCGCTCCGGCGGCGAGCGTCGTCAATGTGACCGGCGTACAGGTCCGAATGGAGCAACAGGACCTGGTCTCAATCACGGTCAGCGGAGATGGAGGGTTGGCCGATTATGCCTCGTATACGGTACAGACGCCGCCGGCGCTGGTCATCGATCTCTCCCGCGCTCGAGACGCGATCAGCGAGCCTGTTGCGCTGCCGTCTGAGTCTCCTGTCCTGCGAGTGACCACGATGCAGCTCCAGCAGGCCTCCGAGCCGACCCTTCGCCTGATGTTCGATCTGAGCCGATTGCTGCCGTATCGCATCGAGTTAACCCATGATGGACTGCAGATCCTGGTCAGTTCCGAGGTCGCTGATCAGAAGGCGACCACACAGGAACTCGTATCACTGAAGCGGGCCGATGACTCAGCCGCGAGTCCGCCCGCCAGGAAGGATGGGGGTGTCGAGAGCGTGATGTCTGCAGCAACCATGATGATGGCGGAATCGGCGCTGAGTCCCGATGAGCCGCCGCCGCAGAAGTCCTCCGCCGCTTCTGCACCGCAGGCGTCCGTGGACTCGAAATCTGAGGAACGCCGGCGTGCATCGACAAAGGCAGAGGCGCCGCCGGCCGGACAGCCGCCAATTGGAGCCGGAAGTCCGCCCCCGCCGCAAAAGCGTGCGGCGCCAACAAATGCCAAAGACGTAAGCCGCCAGACGCCGGGTTCGCCGGGGCAGGAGCCGGTGCCGCCGAGCTCGGCCGGCGTCTCGCAGACCATTGCCGCGACCCCGACCACGGCCGGCGCTAAGCGCCTGTCGCTCGATCTCAACAAAGCGGATCTCGATGAAGTGCTGTTGCGTATTATCCCGGAGGCGACCGGTCTGAATGTCGTGGTCGCGCATGGCTTGAAGAAACGGGAAGAACGCGAGGTGACCGTGCGTCTGCATAATGTCGAGTGGCGTCAGGCGCTGGACATGATCCTTCGAGCCAAGGGTCTGAGTTACGAGCAAGACGGCAATCTGATCTATGTCGGATCGAAGGCCGACATTCAAAAGAGTAAGGATGAGCGCGCGAAAGATATTGAGCAGGCGATCAGCATCCAGGAGGCACGGCGGAAGACCGAGGAGGCACGGCGGAAGGCCGGAGAGGAGAGAGAGGCGAAGCGAAAGGCCGAGGAACAGGAGCGAAAGAGGATTGAGGAGGAGGAGCGGCAATACGCGAAAGAGCCACCGTGCACAATGGTGATTCGCGTGGCGCACATGAAGGTCTCTGATATGAGACGACACCTGGAACGCTTAAAATCACGACGGGGCACCATTGAACTGGAGGAGACCACGAACACCCTGATCGTCAACGATGTGCAGCCCGTCTGTCAGAGGATGACCGCACTCGCCAGGGAACTGGATAGCCCGCCAAAAGAACCCTTTGTCACCAGACTGCTGCCGTTTAATTACGCGAAGGCGACGGATCTCAAGACCCATTTGACTGCGCTCAAGTCAAAGGACGGCAGTGTCATCGTTGATGAACGATCCAGCCGGATCATCGTCAAAGACCTTCCGGAGGCTGTAGAACGGATGGAGACGCTGCTGAAGCAGATCGATATTCCGACGCCCCAGGTATTGATCGAAGCGAGAATTGTCGAGGCAACCCGTCAGTTCTCTCAAAGCCTTGGGGTTCAATGGGGGGGGACCGGGGTTCCGACGAAAGCTGGAGCCACCACGGGAGTGACGGCCTTTGGAGGAAGTTCCCCCTCCGGAACGAGTTCGAGCAGCGGAGGAGGTGCGACGTCCGGTGGCGCGTCCTCCTCCGGGACAAGCGGCCTTCCGCTCCGGTTCCCCAACCTTACGCCGGCCACGGGCAACCCGTTTCCGGCGAGCGGTGGGACCGTTCCCTTCCTGGGCCCCATACCGCTGGCGGTCAATCTCCCGGTCGCATCGCCACATTTCGCGTTGGGCATGACGATCGGCAGCCTGGCCAATCGATTCCTGGTTGGCGCCCAGCTTTCGGCGGCAGAGACCCAGGGGAAGATACGAACCCTATCCTCGCCGCGTGTGGCAACCCAGGACAACGAAGAGGCTGAGATCAAGCAGGGGACTCAGGTTCCCTATACGACGATCGATAGCTCAGGAAGAACAGTCGTACAGTTTCAGGATGCCTTCATTAAACTGAAGGTTAAACCCCACATTACGCCCGATGGTCGGGTCTCCATGAAGGTCGAGGCGGAGCGGTCGTTCCCCGGGCAACGGGTCGACTTTTCGCAAGGCTTCGTATTTCCGATCAACACGCGGAAGGCCACAACGAACATCATGGTTCAGAACGGCTCGACCGTCGTCATCGGCGGTCTGCTTCAATCGACCGAGGCCATAACTACGGATCAGGTTCCGTTTTTCGGTGATATCCCCATCCTGGGCTGGTTGTTCAAGCGGCGTTCGCTCGGACCGGATGAGCGTATCGAGCTGCTGATATTCCTGACCCCCTCTGTTCTGCAGGATGCACGGCTCTAGTGTCGGATGAGAGACAGGAGACATGGCCGGACTTCGCCATAGACGCGAGTTATTCGTTATGGCCGTGGCAACAGGGCTGAGCGTCATATTCTGGTCCGCCGGGCCGATCCGCGCTGAACAGCCCCGTCATGAGTTATGCGAAGAGATAAAGCAGATGCCGCAGGATCGGGATATCGATTTTCCTACCCCGGATGATCCTAGGGGCCAACAGGAGGCCTTCGAGAGGGTCGAATGGGGACTCGCCAAATTACGGTTGACCCCGGCGGATGAGTTGGCGCCACTTGCGAGGGATCAACACAGGCTCACCGATCTCCTCGTCAGATCCAACGAGCCCCAATGGCGGCAAGAGATTCGCGAACTCACCGATCGTCTCACCAAGCTAAGAGATCTCCTCCCGCTGGCGGAGAAGGAGTTGAAGCTGAAGGAGTGTAAAGAACGCCTTGCCGAATCCCAGGCCTTCCTGCAACTCCTTGACAGGGTTCATGCGGGGCGCGCTGCCACCGAGTCATCACTCGCGGCCTCAGCAGAGTGGACCTCCGTTCGCGAAACCCTCCTGGACCGTATCACACAGTTACAGGACACGACCGATCGTAACCAACAAATCGTCCGTGCTGAAGAAGAGCTATACCGTCGCGCGTTAACGAGGGAGAGGCAAGCGCTGGCTGATCTCCTGGCGGGAAAACGGTCTGAATTGTTGATCGAATCCTTGAAACGGACCGAGTGCCGGGCCGGCGATCGACCATGCCTGGAGCGACAGCTCAACACCCTCTGCCAAATCAGGTTCACGTCATCCGATAGTGAGCGACTCCACATTATGCGCCTGATTGGAAACATTGTCAGCCGACTGGATAACACGGGACAGGCCGGGTCGGCGAACTGCGAAGATCTCTAGGGCAATGGCAGGGACTCGTCATTCGGGAATTCTGGTGATGTTGTGCCTTGTTGGGCTGCCCTCTGTCTCCACTGCCGAATACCTCATCTACCTCAAGGGCGGTCATTTTATGATCGTCGATGATTGCTCCTTTGCCGACAGCCGTGCGGCGGACACGGCTTCTGAGACCGATGAGCAATCGGTCCTGGTCGATGACTGCGCAAGGGGGAAGCCGAAGGGCCCTATCTATTGGAGTACCGGCAATGGGCAATTCGGGGAACTGGACGCTGACGACGTCTATGCCATTCTCGGAACCAAGGACCTGCCGTCTGTCAAGCCGAGCGGCGTCGCCACCCCGCTGGAAGATTACCTGGTGACGACCCGTGACGAAAGCTTTATGAATGCAAAGATTGTGGAACAAGAGGGCGTTGATGTGTACGGACTGAAGCGTGACGAACTGGCCACGATGAAGCAGCGCGGGGTGAGAGAAATTGCTCCGGAACGTTTGGCAAAAAGCCGCTCCGGCGAGGGACTCTGTTCGGGGGAGCCGCCGGAATTCGCGGTGAGCGAGGTTGACGTGGTGGAGGGTCACCTGCTGGGAAGCGTAACCAACCGCAGCAAAGAGGCGTGGCGTGCGGAACTGGAGGTTGAAGTTCGGGTGAAAGGTCGCTTTTTGGGAAAGTTCGAGGTCAAAGACCGCAATGTCCTCGATCCCAATGAAAGCAGTTCTATCGACTCACCGGTGGATCCCCGTTTTCTCAAAGAGTTGACGGGGTTTAAGGATCCCGATGCCGGCGTTCGCCTGTGCTATCGAAAGATCAAGACGACGGCCGGGTCGACAGCGAAGTAACTATCTTCAATCACATCATACCCCGTCCGACCCGGATCTGAATCCTCATCATCCGTGCTCGCCGCCGGGCTTTTCCCTTTGCGAGTGCCGTCAGTTGGGGTACAATCCAGCCTGCGTAGGACATGGGCCATGTGTAAGCTGCTGAAACGACGCCTCTTCGGCGGCAGATTGTTGGTGATTACCGTCGTCGCGCTCGTAATCGGTGGGGTCGTCGGCCCGCGTGACCTCAGGGCGGAGAAAAGTGCGCCGGCGATCCTATCGCTTGGCGATGACGCCTATGTGGCTTGGTCCGAGGTGGAATCGAGCACGGGAGCTGTCGTCAGCCGCGAACCGGGGGAGACGCCGCTGACGTCGTTTTCGCTGATCGTCCTCTCGAATGTGGCGTACGACAGTCTGCCGGATGCAGTGCGCGATGGGTTACCAGACTATCTGGCCGGCGGCGGTTCGTTGCTGATCACCGGTGGGCAACGGTCCTATGGCAGCGGCGGCTATGCGGGAACCGCGATCGGGGAGCTCTTGCCGCTGAGGCCGACGCGCGATGACTGGCTGCCGCACCCGTTCGGTCCGACGTTGATTTTCCAGCCCGGTCATCCGATCCTGCAAGACGTTGTGATTCCGACGATGGCCTTCTTTAACGAGCTTGACCTGCGCGACGACGCGACGGAGGTTGCTCAGTATCGTAAGGCGTCGAAGGCCGCCTTTGCCGGTGGAGGGGACCCGGGTGGCGCGGAGATCGCCGGAGGGGGGCGGCGCCCGATGCCGCTGATCGCTGAGCGCAGCGTCGGCCAGGGAACGATTCTGGCCATCGCGTTGGATATGACCCTGACGGGCGAGTGGAAGGATCGAAATCGTTTCGCGCAGAACTGCGTCGAGTATCTGTTGCAGCGTTCCAGGATCCAGCCATCCGAAGGATAAATAAGCACGATCACGGAGTCACGACATGTTGCGCTACCTGACGGCCGGCGAATCCCACGGCCCGATGCTGACCGCGATTCTTGAGGGGATCCCGGCCAATCTTCCGCTGGCGGCCCACGAGATCACGCATGAGCTGACGCGAAGGCAGCAGGGGTACGGACGCGGCGGCCGGATGCGCATTGAAAAGGACGAGGCCGACCTTGTGGGCGGCGTTCGTCACGGTCTGACGCTGGGGGGACCGATCGCCATCCTGATTGCGAACCGCGATTGGGACAACTGGAAAGCGACGATGGACCCGACACCGGTCGGAAGGGAGATCGATCCGAAAGAACCGGTTACCCGTCCACGACCGGGGCACGCAGATCTGGCCGGAGCGCTCAAGTACGGACAGCAGGATATCCGCAACATCCTTGAACGTGCCAGCGCCCGCGAGACGACCGCCCGTGTGGCGGTCGGCGCCGTGTGCAAGCGGCTGTTGCGGCAGTTCGGCGTCGAGCTGTTCAGCCATGTCGTCGGGATCGGATCGGTCGCAGCCGATACGTCCGGTCTGTCGTTTGCGGACATCCGAGAGCAGGCAGAGGGTTCACCGGTACGCTGTGCAGATGGGGCGGCGGCCGATGCGATGATGAGACAGATCGATGAGGCGAAGGGCAGGGGCACCAGTCTTGGCGGCGTGTTTGAGGTGATTGCGCTCAATTTGCCGGTCGGGCTCGGCAGTTACGTGCAGTGGGACCGCAAACTGGACGGTCGGCTGGCCCAGGCACTGATGAGCATCCAGGCCATCAAAGGGGTCGAGATCGGTCTCGGATTCGAGGGCGCCAGACGATTCGGGTACGAGGCGCATGATGAGATCTTTTATGAAGAGGGTCGATTCGTGCGCAAGACCAACCGGGCCGGAGGGCTTGAAGGCGGAATGACGAACGGCGAGCCGATCGTCATACGGGGGGCGATGAAGCCGATCGCTACACAGTACGCCCCGATGGCCTCCGTAGACCTCCGCACGAAAGAGCCGTTTCAGGCGAGCGTCGAGCGGTCGGACATCTGCGCGGTTCCCGCCGCCGGGGTGGTTGGCGAGGCCGCGGTGGCCTTCGAGCTGGCGCGGGCCTTGATCGAAAAGTTCGGCGGCGACAGCGTCGAAGAGATGATCCGTAATTACCAGGGGTATGTCACGACCATTCGCGAACGGTAACATGAAAATCGTCCTGACCGGGTTCATGGGGACCGGCAAGAGCGCCGTCGGACGTCGTCTGGCCGAACGGCTGGCGTTACCCTTTCTCGATCTGGACGAGGCGATTGAGGCGACAACCGGGCTGACGATTACCGAGATCTTTGCGGCAGAGGGCGAGCCCGCGTTCAGGCAAAAGGAGCGAGACCTGATTGCAAGCCTGGGGCATCACACCAACTGTGTCGTGGCGACGGGCGGCGGCGCCGTCCTCGACCCGGACAATCTCCGACGTCTCCGAACCGGCGCGGTCCTGGTCTGCCTGACGGCCGAGCCCGCTGTCATCCTGGAGCGACTGGGCGGTGACGCCAGTCGTCCGCTGTTGCAGGGGACAGACCGACTCACCAGGATCCGAACGCTGCTCGGGCAGCGCGCTTCTGCCTATGCCGAGGCGGATCTTACCATTGATACGAGCCGTACCGGGATTGAGACGATCGTGGATCAGATTATCGGTCATTTCGGTCTGCAGGCGGTCGCGATCGGGAAACGCGGGCGATGAAGAGTGAAGCCAGGGTCCCGGTATCGCTCGGCAGTCGCAGTTACCAGATTGCCGTCGGCAGCGGCCTTCTGAAGCAACTGGGCGATCTGTGCGGTGAGCTGCTGCCGAGCCGGCGGGCGATGATCGTGACCAATCCCGTCGTCAATCACCTCTACGGGGCCACGGTCTCGGCCTCGCTTCGAAAGGCCGGATTTCACGTCGCACTCACAGAGATTCCAGCCGGCGAACGGGCCAAGTCGCTCCGTCAGGCGGCCCGCCTCTATCAGGCCTTCTTGAAGAATCGGATGGATCGTCGCTCTGTCGTGGTGGCCCTGGGCGGCGGGGTGATCGGCGACCTGGCCGGGTATGCAGCCGCCACCTATTTGCGGGGCATCCCGTTGGTGCAGGTCCCAACGACGCTGCTGGCGCAGGTGGACAGCAGCGTCGGCGGCAAGGTCGCCGTCAATCTGCCCGAGGGGAAGAACCTGGTCGGCGCCTTTTACCAGCCGTCACTGGTCGTCGCCGACGTGCAGACGTTGCGATCACTGCCGCTGCGCCAGATCCGGGCAGGCCTGGCGGAGGTGGTCAAATACGGGATGATCGCCGACCGCGAGCTGTTTGCCTCTATCGAAACCGAGTTGGACGCCATCCTTCGCGCAGAGCCGGAATCGTTGACCCACCTTGTCACGCGCTCATGCGCCATCAAGGCCCAGGTTGTCGAACAGGACGAACGGGAGGAGGGGATGCGCGCCATCCTCAACTTCGGGCATACCGTTGGACATGCCCTCGAGACCCTCGCCGGGTATCACCGACTTTTGCACGGTGAGGCGATCGCCATCGGGATGGTGGTCGCAACGATGCTGTCGGTCAACCGAGGGCTGTGTGAACGGGGCGAGCTTGATCGGCTTCGAACGCTGCTGATGAGAATCGGGCTCCCGACGAAGGCATCAGTTGACATGAAACAACTTGTACCTACAATAGGTTATGATAAAAAGGTGAGAAATCGGATGATCTATTTCGTCCTGACAAAGGGGATCGGTCACGCTACCTTGGCCGAGATCTCGGATCTCGGTGAGCTGAGGTCGGCGATCCGAGCCGCGTGGAGTGTGTGAGATGGGCGAACAGGAATACGGTTCGGCAAGAAAGCGGATTCTGGTGTTGAATGGCCCCAACCTGAACCTGTTGGGCCGTCGAGAACCGAACCATTACGGTCGTACGACACTAAAAGAGATAGAAGAGGCGTTACGATCCTACGCCGACGCGCGGGGCGCCGAAATCCGATTCGTTCAATCCAATCACGAAGGCGCGCTGATCGACGCCATTCACGAGGCGATCGGTTGGGCCGAGGCCCTGATCGTGAATGCCGGCGGCTTGACTCATACAAGTGTCGGGCTGCGGGATGCGATTATTGCCGTGTCGATCCCGACGGTTGAGGTCCATCTGTCGAACATCTACCGCCGCGAGCCGTTTCGTCATCGGTCGTTGATCGCCGACGTGGCGGTCGGTCAGATCAGCGGATTCGGCGCCTTGAGCTATCGGCTCGGGCTCGACGCGGCCCTTCAGCTACTCGAGAAAAAGGGATGATAAGATGAATGCTCGGATATCGCTTACTTATGGAGAACAGAAGAGATGATGATTTCTGGAGGAGATCTGCGCCCCGGGGTGAAGGTGGAATTGGACGGCACCCCATACGTGGTTACGGACTTTCAATGGGTCAAGCCCGGCAAGGGCGGCGCCTTCATGCGGACCAAACTGAAGAACATGAAGACCGGCGGCATCATCGACCGGACCTTCAGAACCGAAGAGAAGCTCCCGAAGGCGGAGGTGGAGGATCGAAAGGTACAGTTCCTCTATCATGATGGCGACGTCTACCATTTTATGGATACCGAGAATTTTGAGCAGTTTACGATAGACGAGAAGTTGCTCGGAGAGGCCAGCGGCTTTCTGAAAGACGAGATGATCATCTCGGTGATGAACCATCGCGGCGAGCCGCTCGGCGTGGTGCTGCCGACCTTCGTCGAGCTGCGGGTGGCGGAGACCGAACCGGGCCTTCGCGGCGACACCGCAACAGGCGCCACCAAGCCGGCGACGCTGGAAACTGGCGCGACGATCCAGGTACCGCTGTTCATCAACATCGGCGACCTGCTGCGCGTCGATACCCGCACCGGCGCCTACGTCGAGCGCGCCTGAGCATCGTGATTGCTGCGGATGCATGCCGCCTGTGCGTCATCACCGACCGACAGTCGGCGCGCGGGCTGAGCCACGTCGAGATCGCGGCGCGCGCGGTGGAGGGCGGCGCGTCGATGATCCAGCTTCGGGACAAGGTGGCAGGACCCGGGCAGCTTCTGCCAGAGGCGCGTCAGATCGCCCAACTCTGTCGCGAGCGCGGCGTCTGCTTCATCGTCAATGACCGACTGGACCTGGCGCTTGCCGCCGATGCCGACGGCGTCCATCTGGGGCAGGACGACTTGCCGCCACCGGCCGCGCGTAGGGTCCTGGGGCCGGACAAGATCCTCGGGGTTTCCACCCACTCGCTTGAGCAGGCGCTCGAGGCGACGGAGCAGGGGGCCGATTACCTGGGCATCGGACCGATCTTCGCGACCGGGACGAAGGCCACCGGCTACGAGCCGCGGGGCTGCGGCATCATCCGGCAACTGCGGTCCCGGATCGATCTGCCGCTGATCGCCATCGGCGGCATCGCACTCAACAACGTCGGCGAGGTGATCGCCGCCGGCGCAACCGGGGCCGCCGTCATCTCGGCCATCGTCGGAGCCGCCGACATCACCGCCGCGACCGCTGCCTTCGCGACCGCGATTCACGCGGCAAGGGCGTGTCTGCACAGTGGGCGCGCTATAATGTCAGATTAGGATGCGAAGGCGCCTGACGGTTTTGCTGGATACCGGCTTTCGCCGGTATGACGATTTATGTACGCTAACCGTCGCAATGAAGTACTGGTGCAGTGTATCTAACGCTTCCTTAACATTCGTTTTGGAGCCGTCATTCCCGCGGAAGCGGGAATCCAGAGCAGAAAGACTGGATTCCGGGTCAAGCCCGGAATGACGAACTCTGTAAGCGCGTTTCTGGGACACTACACTAGTGGCCGTTCCAGGAGAGAGGAGGAGGAGGACAAAGAATGGACGAGAGCACGCCGCGAATGACGACACCTGAGCGGAGGGAGATGAAGCTCAAGTGGATGGGGATCATGCTTGCAGCCGGGACAGTCATGTGTGGGGTCGGGCTCGCCCTATTCGCTGTCCCTGGGATTGGTGGTACCGCAGGGACCCTCGGCTTCCTGCTCGGCACGATGCTCTTTTTTCTCGCCCCCATAGGCTTTTTCATCTCGATTCTTGCCGGTCCGTGCCCGTACTGCGGCCATGACGTAGCGGTCTATCGGGCGAAAGCAATTACGTGTTCCGCCTGCAAGCAGCGGATACTTGTTCGTGGCGGTAAGTTTTATACAACGTAACCGCCATCCGGCAAGCCACCCAACATCGTTCATCGCCTCCCATCGCGCTGTATTCCAACCGCCCATCCGCACTCTTTCGCTTCACTGCACCCCCTCGTGTCATGGGTTAGAAAGTCTCCCGTATCGGTCATTGCGAGGGAGCGTAGCGACCGAAGCAATCTCACCGTTCTTCGCACTATCGCCAGATTCAGGACTTCGAAAGCCCCATCGCGTCATTGCGAGGAGCACCGCGACGAAGCAATCTCACCGTCTTTCAGGGCCACAGCGCTGTGACTGCCACACCCTGCGCTGCTCCCAATGTCAAATACAGGAACAGATTACGCGCCGCAATTCTCACTGTGGAGCCGCAACTTTCTATTGACATCTGCTGATCTTTCCGGCAGATTCGTCCTATTCTCTGAGCGCTTTGTGTCGCTATCGTCCGATGTGTCGTCTAAGGATGCTGCAAGCTTGTGATCCTTGCCGTCAATGTGATGAGAGGCCATCATGTTACATCATCGGAGGACAGAGCACGCGAGATGAACATGAACGAAACAGCGACGCACGAGCCCCTCAATGGAGACCAGGCGCTCTCGCCCAACGGCGGGTTGAGGCTCGCGGTCGGTCATTATCGGCTCCTCTTCGCGCCGGACAGCACAACGGGCTGGCCCCACTTTTC
Source organism: Candidatus Methylomirabilota bacterium (assembly GCA_003104975.1). NCBI lineage: Bacteria > Methylomirabilota (SeqCode) > Candidatus Methylomirabilota bacterium. The sequence continues at coordinate 3,232 of PQAM01000012.1, read as the reverse complement.
GGGATCTGCCTGGCGCGGCGCCTTTGGGCGCGCCCTGCGCCAGGCCGTCTGCGTCACCCGCCTGGAAAGCTGTACTACCTGTCTGCTGAAGGCAACTTGCGCGTACTCCTACCTCTTTGAGACGCCAATCCCAAATGGCAGTCTTAAGATGCGGCGTTATACTGCTGCGCCCCATCCGTTTTCACTCCAGATCCATGATGTTACCGCCACAAGCGGCGCCAATATGCTCGGCCTGAACCTGTTTGGCTACGGCAACCGCTACCTGCCGTATATCATTCATGCGATGACACGAGCGGCTGCTGATGGGATCGGGCGACGGCGAATCCGGCTGTCGCTCATCGAGGTTCGACAGGCCGACTGGACGACTGGGGATTGGCGGAGGATCTATGCGCCGGAAGGCCAACTCAAGCCCCTGCCGCCCGAGATGCCCATCCCGCCAACGTGTCCCGCGTTGGTGAGAATCACGCTGTCTTCACCTCTTCGACTGCAGCGACGCGAGGCGCTTGTGGGTCCCCAGGAATTCGTCTTCGCGGACCTTTTTGGGACTCTCCTTCGACGGCTGTCTATGTTGACCTATTTCCACGGGGACCTCCCGCTCGACATCGATTTTCGCGGTCTGCTGGAGCAGGCGCGGCAGGTGCGGCTCCTCTGGACCACACTCCAATGGCACGACTGGACTCGTTACTCGTCGCGACAACGGACGATGATGCAGATGGGCGGCCTGATGGGAGAATTTGGGCTTGACGGTGGTGAGATCGTCCCGTTCTGGCCATACCTGTGGGTAGGGCAGTGGACCCACGTGGGGAAGGGCACCAGCATGGGACTGGGCCAGTATACCCTCACCCTCTCCCTCTCCCCTGGTGGGAGAGGGAGAGGGTGAGGGGGTGCGGAGTATGTCGATGGGGCCACGAAGATCGATGTACGGCACCATCATGGAAGCTCACACAAGATGACACACTACCTCGATCCTGCAGCTCCTCATATGTACCCGAAACGGATTCTCCTGGCCGTGACCGGCCTGTCGCCCCAGGTGGTCACCGAAACCCTGTACGCCCTGGCGGTCTGTCAATCACCGCCCTTTGTGCCGACCGAAGTCAGGCTCATTACGACCGCCGAGGGCGCGGAACGCGCCCAACTGGCGCTGCGTTCTGAGGACCCAGGCTGGTTTTCCCGCTTGCGCCGCGACTATGCGCTCCCCCACATCGCGTTTGACCGCAACCGTATTGCGATACTCTCCGACGGTGACGGTACCTTGACCGACATCCGTACGCCTTCCGATAACGAGCGCGGCGCCGATCTCATCACTGAGACCGTCCGGCAACTCACCGCCGATCCGCAGACCGCCCTGCACGTCTCCATCGCCGGCGGGCGCAAGACCATGGGCTTCTACCTCGGCTACGCCTTATCGCTCTATGGGCGCCTACAAGACCGGTTGTCGCATGTGTTGGTGAGCGAGCCATTCGAATCGAGTTGGGACTTCTTCTATCCGACGCCGTACGAGCGGATCATTACCACTCGTGACAATAAGCTTGCGAATTGCGCCGATGCGCGGGTCGCGCTGGCGGTAATCCCCTTCGTGAGTCTGCGCCACGGCTTACCCGTGAACCTGCTCACAGGCCGGTCGAGCTTCAGCCAGACCGTTGCTGCGGCCAGACGTGTCCTTGGACCGCCCGATCTTACCATCGACCTGAGGCATCGATCTATCAGTGTAGCCGGCCAGACCGTCACCGTTCCGCCCGTGGAACTCGCCTTCTACAGTTGGCTCGCGCGCCGCTGTCAGCGAGGGCAGCCGCCGCTGGCCTGCCCTAAGGACGGGGTTCCGGAGCCCGATTATGCTCAGGCTGTGCTGGCGGAGCACCAGGCGATCATCGGGGTTCTCGGGGATAATGATCGGACGGTGGCGGCCCTACGGCAAGGGATGGACAAGAACTTCTTCGAGCGCCGCAAATCCCACGCTAATCGGCTGCTGAAAGCCGCCCTTGGCCCTGCGGCTACGCCGTACCTCATCCAGCGCTTCAACCGGCGTCCGAACTGGACACACGGCTTGGACCTTGAGCCCGTCCAGATCAGGTACACGACCATTGCGACGGCCGAAAGAGGAGACAAGTGACCGGCGCGTGAGCGATCGAACATCGACGGCGGCGGCAAGCTTGTCAAACGTAAAGCCAAGCAGAGGCGATGACACAATCGCAATCAGGAGTCGGCACAATGCGGACACTCGAATATAAAGTTACCTTCACCACCCCCGCCTTCCTCGGCAACGCCGAGCAGCAGGCCCAGTGGCGCACCCCGCCGTTCAAGGCCCTACTCCGGCAATGGTGGCGGGTGGCCGCCGCGCGCGATTGCGCTTTCAACCACGCCCGGTTGCGCGAAGCGGAAGCGCGGCTATTTGGGGCGGCCAATGACAAGGGTGGGGAGAGTCAGAAGAGCCAGGTCCGGTTGCGTCTGGACATATGGGCTCAAGGTACACTTCAAGGCATTTGGGGTAATGACCCGAGAGTCGACCATCCGGAAGTGGGCCCTAACGGCAGAGAGGTGGGTGCCCATCTCTACCTGGGATATGGCCCGCTCCGGTATCAACAAGGGACCGCCTTGAAAGCCAACGTAGCCATACAATCTGGAGAATCAGCCCGCCTTCGACTGGTTTGGCCGGATGACGAAACCGCGGTGGCAGATGCCATCCAGCTCATGCAGTGGTTCGGCAGTCTCGGCGGCCGTTCGCGCAACGGCTGGGGTTCGATTTCCCTGGAACACGCGAGCATCACCGCCGTCATTCCCGCGCAAGCGGGAATCCAGAATGGTTTGTTGGGCCGGGTCTCGCGCCCGCTGAGGGAATGCCTAGAACTGGACTGGCCGCACGCGTTGGGCCGAAGCGCCGATAACCATTTGCTGGTCTGGAGGTCGAAAGAGACCTTTTCTGACTGGCGGGCCGCCATGCAAGCTCTGGCTAAGGTCAAGATCGGGTTCCGTACGCAACTTAAGCTGGGTGCGCAGGGACCGTTCGAACGGCGTCATTTACTGGCTTACCCCGTGACAAATCACGCGGTCCAAGCATGGGGTAATCAATCGCGCCTTGCCAACCAACTCCGCTTCAAGGTGACCCCCAATGCGAAGGGACGCGTGATGGCCTTGATCTACCACCTGCCTTGCGGCCTGCCACGTCCGCTCGCGCAAGAGCTTAGGGTTCAGGCGCCTTCCGTTAAGGACCATGATCTTCCCCCGGTAGCGCGGA
>PQAM01000011.1 GCA_003104975.1 Candidatus Methylomirabilota bacterium | reverse complement strand
GCGCCTCGCCGGCGCCGCCGATCCGGCGCCGCCGGAGTATCAGGTCAAGGCCGCGTTTCTCTATCAGTTCGTCAAGTTCGTCGAGTGGCCTTCTCAGGCCTTCCGGTCCGGTCACAACCAGGTGGTCATCGGCGTGCTGGGCGAAGGCCCGATGGGGCGCGCGCTGGCTGCCGTCCAGGGCAAGACGGCGAAGGGTCGGGTGGTGGCGGTTGAACGATACAAGACGGTGGCAGAGCTGGACTACTGCCATGTGTTGTTTATCAGTTCGTCTATGGATGATCAGCTTCCGGCCATCCTCAAGCGGATGAAGGGGTGGAGTGCGCTGACGGTCGGTGACGTAGAAGGGTCGGCCCGTCGCGGCGTGATGATCAACTTCATCACCGTCGAAGACACGATCCGCTTCGAGGTCAACATGGAGGCGGCCAAACGCGCGAACCTGAGGATCGGCTCGGAACTGCTCGGTCTGGCCCAGGCTGTTCACGGGGTACCGTAGGATGCACTCGCTTCGCGATGTCCCGATCCGACAGAAGCTGGCGCGCATCGTCCAGCTCGCCCTGACCGTCGCGTTAGGGGTGGGTACCGTGGTCCTGTTGGTGGTGGAATTCCGGATGTACCGGTCGGTCATGACGAACGAGATGCGCAGCATGGCCGACGTGATCGGGATGAACAGCAGGGCGGCGCTGGCCTTCCGGGATCCGGCCGCCGGCGAGCGGACGCTGGCAGCCCTCGCCGCAGACCCGCGGATCACGGCCGCGCGCCTTTACACACAAGAGGGGCAACTCTTCGCTACCTACCGTCGCAACGACATCAATCCGGATCTGATTCCCACTATCCCCCCACCTGACGGCTTATCCCTCCGGATGAGGAACCTGACCTTTGCCCAGCCGATTCGTCTGGATGACGAGCGCATCGGCACGATCTACCTCCAGTTCGACATGGCCCCATTGTACGATTTCCTCCTGAAACATGCGCTCGTTGTGATTGCGGTGCTGGGGCTCGCCTCCTTCGCGGCCCTGGTCCTGTCATCCCGACTCCAGGGTATGATCTCCGGACCGGTCGTGCATCTGGCGCAGATGGTCAAGGCCGTGACGGAAAAAGACGACTACTCGGTCCGCGCGAGCAAGTCCGGCGAGGACGAACTGGGCCTGCTCACCGACGGATTCAACGAGATGCTGGCCCGGATCCAGAAGCGGGATGCGGCGCTCCAGCAGGCGCGTGATGAGCTCGAAGACCGGGTCAACCTTCGCACGCAAGAGTTGCAACTCGAGGTCGCCGAGCGCAAATACGCTGAAGCCTCTTTGAAAGCAAGCGAAGAAAAATACCGAACACTTGTCGAGGCCTCTCAGGATGCCATCTTCATCAATCACAACAATCGGATCGTGTACGTGAATCCCGCTACAGTCACACTGCTTGGCGCGGAGCGGCCTGAACAGATTCTCAACCGATCTCCGTTTGACTTTGTTCATCCCCACGCTCATGAAACGGTTCGAAAGCGGATAAAGCGCCTACTCGAGGAAGGGACACCGGTCCCCTTGCTGGAAGAGCAATATGTACGGCTCGATGGCACCGTCATCGATGTCGAGGTCGCGGCAACCCCATTGTTCTACAAAGGCGAACAGGCCATTCAAGTCGTAGTACGAGATATCACCGAGCGGAGGCGGGCTCAAGAGGCGCTCAGAAAGCTCTCCGGCGCCGTCGAGCAGGCCGCCTATAGCGTGGTGATCACCGATCGAGAAGGCGTCATCGAGTATGTCAACCCCGGCTTTGAGCAACTCACCGGCTACTCGCGGGATGAGGCGATCGGTCGCACGCCACGGCTCGTCAAGTCGGGCCGGCATCCGGCCGAGTACTATGAGCAGCTCTGGCAGACACTGCTGTCCGGAGAGGTCTTTCGTGGCGTGTTCGTCAACAAAAAGAAGGACGGGACCCTGTTCTTTGATGAGGAGGTCATCACGCCGCTGCGGGACAGCCAGGGCGCGATCACGCATTTCATATCGGTCGGGATCGACGTGACCGAGCGCAAGCGAGCGGAGGCGGACCTGGCGCTTGCCCATTCCGAGATGGCTCGACTGTACGAGCAAACGAAAGAAGATGCCGCCCGGTGGGAGGCCCTCTTTACGCTCAGCCGGCTGCTGAACCGGTCGCTGGTGCTTGAGGACGTCTTTGAGACGTTTGCCCAGGCGGTCAGATCGTACATCGCATATGACCGCCTGGGGGTCATCGTCGCGGAGGGAGGCCGGCCCAGAACGATCTATGCGTCAGTCCCCGACCCATCGCTGGTAGCAAGCCAAGGGAAGATCTTCCCGAGCGCAGAGGAGACCGGGATCGACTGGGTCCTGACCCACAAACAGCCCCGGCTCGTGCAAGATCTGTCAAAGGAGGCCCGCTTCAGAGACGATCTGTATATGGCGGAGGAAGGAATTCGGGCAACCATCGAGCTCCCGTTGCTTGTCGCGGGGGACGCGGTGGGGGTCTTCTTCCTCGACAGTCGAACGCCGGGGATCTACTCGACGCGCGATATCGATCGCGTCTTGCCGTTGGCCGATCAGTTGGCCCTCGCTATGAAACATGACCGCCTCTTCTCCTCATTGCAGCGCCAGACTGATGCGCTGCGGCTGGAGGTCCAGGAGCGCACAAGGGCGGAGGCGGAGGCGCGCCGCTCGCAGGCGCAACTGCGCGCCCTGGCCGCTCATCTGGAATCGGTGCGCGAGGATGAACGGACCCAGGTCGCCCGACATATTCACGATGAGCTGGGACAACTGCTGACGGGTATCAAGATCGACCTGTCGTGGGTGACCGGGCGGCTGCCCGGCGATCACGACGCATTGCAGGCGAAGCTCCGGTCGATGGGGACGTTGATCGACACGACGATCCAGTCGGTGCGCCGGATCTCCAGCGAGTTGCGGCCCAGTCTCCTGGATGACCTGGGACTTGTTGCAGCCATTGAGTGGCAGGTGAAGGAGTTTCAGTCGCGTACAGGTATCGGCACACACCTGACCGCGGAGCCCTGCCGGCTCGAACTGGATCGCGAGTGCTCCACGGCCGTCTTCCGCATCCTGCAAGAAGCGCTGACCAATGTGGCCCGCCATGCCCAGGCGACCGCTGTTCATGTCACGCTGAAAGCGGATACCGAACGGATCACCCTGGAGGTGATCGATAACGGCCGGGGTATTACCCCGCAAGCCATGGCCGACCGGCGCGCCCTTGGGTTGCTCGGCATGCGGGAGCGGGCGCTGCTGCTGGGCGGGGAGACCGCGATCACGGGTCAGCCGGGTCAGGGCACAACGGTCGTGGTGGTGATCCCGCTGAAGCAGCCGCCCAACGATCGGCCCGATCGGCCCGCGCCTTACGCCTAACGTCTCCCCCTCACGCCCTACCCCCTTCACGCCTGAGGCCTTACACCCGCCAATACCCTTCCACCGATACGGTACCAGTGGGCTCTCCTGCACGCGATGATGGGGGCCGCATTCACCGGGACCCCGGTGTCAGACCAGCCAAGCGACTCCGACGGGACAACATCCTACATCACAATCAGCATTTGTCCGATTTTCCGGCGGCCGTTAGAAAGCCATACTTTGAGTAAAGAATGCGCGCGCCGACCAGGATCGAAGGCGATGACGCAGGGAAGCGCCCTGCAACTCAACAGAAGGAGGAATCACGATGTCTCTATTGGAAAAAGCGCCACAGGCCACAGTGACCAGACGGGACCTCATCACGCGGGGGCTCCTCGCGTTGGGCGCGCTGGTGATCGCCAAGGAGAGCGTCTCGGTGCAAGCCCCGGCGGCATCGGCGCCGCGCCCTCGGCGGGCGCCCATGGACAGGGCGAAACCGGCACGCTGGCGGACCCGCGTGCGGATCATCGAACCATAACCTGCATCCACCGATAGAGCATCGGTGAATCGCTGAAAAGGAGAACAACGATGTTGTGGCTGCCAAAGAATGCATCGAAGGCCCGCCTGCGAGAGGCGGAACACGCCCGACGGAATCGGGCAGAGATCGTCGCCGCCCGCTCTGCCGGCCAGGTATCGCGGCGAGAGCTGTTCAAAATGGGTGTCTTTACGGCAGGGGGGATGCTGGCGGTGAAAAACGGCCTGAGCCCCTTTGCCAAGAGCGCATTCGCCGAGGTCCCGACCGGCACGCCGCCCAGCCCCTACCCCCGGCTGAGCGATGTGCCGTTCACGGTGCCGATGATGCAGCCCCACACCCTGACGCGGCAGCCCTTGAGACAGGTACGGGGCTTCTCCCGCGGCGAAATCGACCTGCTCTGGCCACGAGGCGCCTTCGCCGTTGCGCCTCAATCTCGGCAACGCGGGCAACGCGTCAACCGGGACGAACTGCTCTTCACGCGGCGCATCGCCCGGGACGAGATGCGATCGATGCGGCGGTCCAACACGACCCCCATCACCCATACGTGCAATCTCGTCGACGGCGTCAAGAGGCGCGATTGGCCGTCGCCGGGTCTGCAGGGACCGCGGGAGGGACGCCCGCCGGGAGAGGCATTCGCGCACCAGCGGTGGTACGAGATGATGCGATCCTCCAGGCTCAATCGCCAGGGGACCTACCCCTTCGACCCGGTGGGCGTGATCATCTCCTATGGGCAGATCTACACCGGCTTCAAGTACAAACTTGATTCCGACTGGGAGGTGCAGGGGCCGAATGCGATCTGGACCATGGGCGAGGGGCGGTTCTGCCGGGGGGGCGATTGGCTCGCGAAAGACGAGAAAGACATCGCAAGCGGACTCGGCGACTACGCCTTTCCCGCCCTCCTGCAGTGTCGATACGGCGAATCGGTCATCCTGCGTCATTACAATAACCTGCCGTTTGACCCGGCGGACAACGGCGGCTACGGGCGCAATGAACCGACCACCCACAACCACAACGGCCACAACGGCGCCGAGAGCGACGGCGCCGCCAACGCCCACTTCTTCCCGGGGCAGTATTACGACTACCAGTTTTCTCTGATGATGGCCCGGCACGATGCCGGCCTGAAAGACTCCCTGGGTCGGGACCTGGACACGCTGATCGGGGTGAGAAGGGGCGATCCGCGCTGCTCCACACCAACCGATAACGGCGACATCATCCTGGTGCCGGGCGACTTCCGCGAGATTCAGGGGACCTTGTGGTTCCACGACCACCGGATCGCCTTTACGTCCGAGAATGTGTACAAAGGGTATGCCGGGCTGTTGGAGTATTTCAGCGGCCCCGATCGCGGCTACGAGCGGCCGGGCCTGACGGCGGCCGCCGATGCGGTCAACCTCCGGCTCCCGAGCGGCTGGCGCAACGGGCGGACCTGGGGCAACCGCGATTTCGACATCTACTTCCTGGTCCAGGACGTCGCCTGCTCGCCCGACGGCCAGCAGTTCTTCGACATCGTCGACACCGACGGCTTCCTGGGCGACATGATCCACGTCAACTACCAGTGGAAGCCGTACCTCGATGTCCTGCCGCGCAAATACCGCTTCCGGATCCTCTCGGCGGGGATGTCGCGATGGATCCAGTTGGCCATCGCCGACAGCCTCGATCCCAACACGGCGCAACCCGTCCTGTTGACGCAGATCGCCAACGACGGCAACATGTTCCCCCGCTTCGAGCGCAACCTGCCGCAACTGGACCAGCAGGGGACGGCCGAGCGGTACGATATCATCGTCGACTTCTCTGCGTTCCCCGTCGGAAAGAAGCTCTACCTCGTGAACCTGCTGGAGTTCTCCAACGGCCGTAAGCCGGACGATACCCTGACGATCGGCCAGGCGCTGTCGGGCAACTCCGACGATCCCGCCGTCGGCGCCATCATGGAGTTCCGTGTCGTGGGCAGCGTGCCCAGCGTCGATGCGCCGGGTACCATGAATACGATTGCCAATGCCTGCGGCGCCAACGATCTGAGCCGGGTGGTCGATCCGGACGATCTCGGGCCTTCATCCTGGCTGATCCCGACGGTCGCGCCCGTCAGAACGCGCGAAATCGAGCTGGTGCGGGGCGGGGCTGACGATGCCGGCCTGCCGTTCGACTACCCCGAGTTCGCCCCGGACGGCGTTACGCCCCTCGACGAACCGTGGGCAATCAAGGTCAATGGCGGGGCTGCGCACCTGGCCGACATGCGGCGGGTCTCGAACCTGCCGAGACCGGGCGATATCGAGCATTGGACCTTAAAGTCCGGCGGCGGCTGGGGTCACCCGCTGCACCTGCACTTCGAAGAGGCCATCACCCTCAATCGGAACGGCCAAACCGATGCTGCCTCGATTCATCCGACGGAGCTGTTGAAGCGCAAGGATGTCTGGCATATCGGCGGGGTCGCCGGCGGCTTCCGCAGCGACCCCGAGATCCAGGTCACGTTCGGCGAGTTCGGCGGGGCGTATGTCAACCACTGTCATAACACGGTCCATGAGGACAGCGCCATGCTGCTGCGATACGACCTGATCCGGGGCAGCAGCAACGCCGGGATCGACGACGTCCACATCACGGTCCTGCCGACGCCCGATCCGCGGCCCACAGGGGTCACCTACACCGACTCGTGCTATCTGACGGAAGGCAATCCCCAGGGCTTCGACACCGGCGTTCCCGAGTGCTCTGACCCTGTCGGGCCTGGGTCGTTGGCCGGCCCGCAAGGCGTGCCGCCTGAGGGCTATATAGACCTGCCGGAGTCCACGGACCCGCGCACGTTCTAGTAGGGCAGGGTATTTGAGCAACCAACGCCCATGGGTCGCGCAACAGGCGCGGCCCATGGGCGATTACCTGGAGCCAATCATGAGACGACATTGCGGCGAACATCCTCAGCCTACGTCATTGCGAGGGAGCGTAGCGACCGCCCCTTATTGTCATTGCGAGGAGCCGGAGGCGACGAAGCAATCTCACAGTGCAAGAACGGTGGGATTGCCGCGCTCCCTTCGGTCGCTCGCAATGACGAGCTTGGTTATGGTCTTGCTGATTCTATGGTCATCCGGCGCCGCCTCGGCTGCGCCGCAGGGCTCGCGCTGGGGGGCGGGCTATTTCCCCAACGTGTCCCTGGTGACCCATGAAGGGCAGACGGTTCAGCTTTACGATGACCTGATCAAGGACAAGAAGGTCCTGATCAACTTCATCTATGCCACTTGTGACAAGGCCTGCCCGCTGGCGACGGCGAAGCTGCTGCAGGTGCAAAAGCGGCTGGGATCACGCGTGGGCCAGGATATCTTCATGTACTCCATCACGTTGGACCCGGAGCATGACAGCCCCGAGGTCCTGAAGAAGTATGCCGAACGGTACCGGGTCGGGCCTGGCTGGCTGTTTTTAACCGGCACGCGGGACGCTATCGATCAGGTCCGCTACAAGTTCGGCGAGCGGGGCGAGAAGGAGAGTCATACCAATTTCGTTCGGGTCGGCGACGGGGCAAAGGGCCAGTGGATGCGGCTGACGCTGACCGGCAACATCGACCTGATGGTCGGCGAAATCGGCAGGATGCTGGACCCTGCCAGGTATTATGCCGGGCGACCGGCAAAGAGCTTTGCGGACGCCCCGAAACGGGAGATCACGGTGGAGCAGCGGCTGCTGCTGAATGGACAGTTGGTGTTCCGGAATCAGTGCGCCATCTGCCACACCCTGGGCAAGGGCAGCGGCATGGGGCCCGATCTGGCAGGCGTGACGAGCCGCCGGGAGCGCGACTGGCTGGCCCGCTATCTGCTGGCCCCAGACCGGCTGCGGGCGGACGGCGATCCCATCGCAACGGAGCTTGCCGCGAAGTACCCCAGCTTCCCGATGCCCAACGTAGGGCTGACCCACGAGCAGGTGAGCGATCTGCTCGACTATCTGGCGGCGCATGATGCCGCCCGTCAAGGCGCACAGAGAACCGACTCCTCACCCGCGCCCTCTCCCGCAAGGGGAGAGGGGAAATAATTAAGGCCTCCTCTCCCCCTTATGGGGGAGAGGATGGAGGTGAGGGGGTGCGAGGTTCGGCGTCAAGGGGCGCAGCGAACCCGAGAATAGAAAGTGGAATGTGTCATTGCGAGCGCAGCGAAGCAATCCAACCGTTCTTTGCCCCCGGTTCTTCAAGCGCGCGAGGACAGAACGGTGAGATTGCCGCGCACCCTTCGGGTGCTCGCAATGACGGATGAATGGCGGGGGAATGAAGAGGAGGACATGTTATGGTACCCAAGAAAGGGCCCCTCACCAAAAAACTACTAGCGATTGCCCTCATCTCGACACTCCTGCCGTACGGGCCGGCGTCGACGTCTGCCGCGACGCCATCCGAGACTGCTGCCCTCTTGGCGCAGTTCCCGGTCATCGTGCCGCCCGACTTCGTGCCCTTGAGTCAGATCCCGGTCCCTGAACCCTCCAACATCTTCGACTTCGTCAAGAACAAAGACGCTGCCATCCGGCTGGGGAAGGCCTTCTTCTGGGACATGCAGGTGGGAAGCGACGGAGTCCAGGCTTGCGCCACGTGTCACCATAGCGCCGGCATCGACAAACGGATGAAGAACACCCTCAACCCTGGCGCAAAGGCGGGCGATACCGTGTTCGGCAACAATCCCCTCACGGGGTTGATCGATTTTCCAGGATTCGGCCCGAATTACACCCTGCAACCCGGCGACTTCCCATTCCACCAGCGTGGGGCGCCGGCCGACCTTCAGTCCTCGCCCATCCTGCGCCATACCAATGATGTCGTGGGGTCGCAGGGGGTCCGTCGCGCCGACTTCGTGGGCATCACCCCCGGATCAGCCGTTGACGACATGACCCCCGTGGCCGACCCGATCTTTCACGTGGGCGGCGTCAACACGCGGCGGGTGACGGGGCGGAATACCCCCTCCATGATCAACGCGATCTTCAACTTCAATAACTTCTGGGACGGCAGGGCCTACCACAGCTTCAACGGCGCCAATCCGTTCGGCCCGGCCGACCTGAATGCGGGGGTCTGGTTCAATGATCCGGGTGGCCTGGTGAAACGTCCGGTTGAGTTCGATTTTGCGAGCCTCGCCTCGCAGGCCGTCGGACCGCCGATGGATGATACCGAGATGTCGGCTGCGGGTCGCACCTTCCCTGAACTGGGGCGGAAGCTGTTGAGTCTGAGCCTGACCCCGTTGGGGAGGCAGCTCGTCCACCCCGGCGACAGCAGGCTCGGCCTCTTCTCACGGGCCAGCCGGCTGCCGGATGGGCGGATTCAGGCCGTTAATGGGCTCGTGACCTCCTACGAGCAGATGATCAAGGACGCCTTTGTGGACAATCTCTGGAATTCTGCCGCACCGGTCACGATCAGAACCCGCGGGGTGGACGTCGCGTTCACGCAGATGGAGGCCAACTTCGCCTTCTTCTGGGGGCTGGCGGTCCAGCTTTACATGGCGACCCTGGTCTCGGACCAGACCCCCTTCGACCGTTTCCTGGGCGGCAACAGGGCCGCGCTGACCGAGGAGCAGCAGCTCGGGTTCGCCCTCTTCAGCGGGATCGCCAACTGCGGCCTCTGTCACGGCGGCACCGAGATGACCAACGCCTCGGTCACGGCCGGCGCGTTCCTGGACAATCAGGAACATGCCCTGATCGAGCTGATGTTCGTGGCGGACGGCAGGCAGGTCATCTATGATAACGGGTTCAACAATACCGCCGTTACCCCTACAACGGATGATATTGGCCGTGGAGGGACGGCGCCCTTTATCAACTTCAACAATGGGCTACCGTTTCCGCTGTCGTTCTCGGCCCTGGCCGAGCAGCAGGAGCTGGGCCAGCTCCCCTTCGAGACCCCGATCCTGCCGCTGTTCATCCCCGTCGATTTCCCCGTGAACAAGGACGGCCTGTTCAAGGTTCCTGGGCTGCGCAACGTGGAGTTGACCGCTCCCTACTTCCACAACGGGAGTGTCATGACCCTGGAGGAGGTGGTCGACTTCTACGTCCGCGGCGGCAACTTCCCGCAGGACAATATTCACGACCTTGACCCTCTGATCGGGCAGGGCATTTCGCTCATGCAGGGGAATGAAACGATGCATGCCGCCCTGGTCGCGTTCATGATGGCGCTGACCGACGAGCGGGTCAGAAACCAGTCGGCCCCCTTCGACCATCCGGAGCTCCTGGTCCCGATACCGAACGACGAAGGCACCGATCTCCTGATGCGGATCGCGGCGACGGACCTCAATGGGGCGCCCGCTCAGACCCTGCTCACCCTTAATCCGGTCACGACGCCGACCCACAACAGCAGCCAGACGATCTCCGGTACTGTGGAGGCGGGTCTGGCGGATCCGGTGGTGTCGGTCGATACCGCAGCCGTCGTGGGTCCTGTGACGGTCGTCGGCGCCGACTGGAGCGCGCAGATCACCGGGCTGGTCGCAGGACCGAACGTCATCACGGTAAGCGTCACCGACAACTCCGGCCCGCAGCCGACTCAGACGACGCTGACGGCGGCCATCACCTTTGTGCCCGATACCGCCCCGGTAGCCGCGAATGACAGCGCGACAACCAATATGAACACGGCCGCCGTCATCAATGTGCTGGCCAACGACGCCGATGCCCAGGGGAACATCGTCCCCTCTTCGGTGGCCGTCGGGACAGGTCCGGCCCATGGCACGGCCGTCGTGAACCCCACAACGGGCGCGGTGACCTACACGCCGGCCCTCAACTACTTCGGCCCGGACAGCTTGACCTACACGGTCGGGGATGCCGCCGGCAACACCTCCAACGTCGCAACGGTGAACCTGACCGTCAACGGAGTCATTGACACCATCACCGTCACGCGGGCCCTCTACATGCGGCGGGTAGGGCAGTGGATTATTCAGGGCGCGACTTCGGCCCCCGGAAGCAGCTTGACCTTCTATACCGGTCCCAATGCCACAGGGTCCGTGATCGGCTCTGCGGTCGCACGCACGCGCGGTCGAACCGTCTTCAGATTCATCTACAGGAATAGGAATGGTGTGGCCCCCGATGCGAGCAATACGATCAGTGTTCGATCCTCTCCGAACGGAACGGTGGTCTCGAACATCCCCGTCACGGTCAGGTAGTCACCGTAGAACGGATGCTGCCCCCAGGCGACAACACACCGCCATGGGGGCAGCATCCTCCGCGATTTTTTCTGGTTCGAACAAAAAACGGGTGTAACATAGGTATTATGCAGCTCAGGCAGGGATCGCCCGTGACCCGTTTCATCATCATCCTCGCGCTCGTTCTCTCGGCGCTGCCCCCCATCGCTCTCTGGCCCGGCAAGGTCGAAGCGCAATCGCCTCAAATCACACCTAAAGAGGGCCGGGCGGCCCGGACGGGCGTATCGCCGCCAACACGTTTCATTCGTCCTCCTGCGGTAGCGCCGACACCCGGTGAGATCGGCCCACCGCGGGAGATCCCGATCCAACCGTTCCGTTCCGTCCCACGGCCGAAGCAGAAGCCGGCCGCCCCGCTCTCTCAGGCTGAAGGCATCACAGGAACCCCGGCGCTCCCCACACCCAATATCCCTGCTCCAACCACGACCTTTGAAGGGCTCAGCAATGCCGATAATATCGCCGTTCATGGCGGCGCCGTGCTCCCCCCGGATCCTAACGGCGACGTCGGTCCGAATCACTATGTGCAGAGCGTCAATCTGCTGTTTCGGGTCTTTCAGAAGAACGGCGCCCCCGTGACCGCCCCGCTCAAGTTGAGCAGCCTGTTTGCCGGCGCCCCGACAAGCCCCTGCGCCACCCGGGACGACGGCGATCCGATTGTCCTGTACGACCACCTCGCCGACCGCTGGCTCATCAGTCAATTTGCCCGCGTGGCCCCTATCTCACATCAGTGCATCGCGATCTCGCAAACGGGCGACCCGTCAGGCAGTTATTTCGTCTATGACTTCGCTATGCTCAATACGAAGGACATCGACTATCCAAAGTTTGGTGTCTGGCCCGATGCCTACTACATGACGGACAACCAGTTCAACGCTCTCGGCTTTGCCGGCGCCGGGGCGTTCGCCTTCGACAGGACGAAGATGCTGGCAGGTGATCCGACGGCCTCGTTCATCTATTTCGACCTGGCGGAGCGCGATCCGACCATCGGCGGCATGCTGCCCGCCGATCTGGACGGCCCTCTGCCGCCTGCGGGGGCGCCGGGTCTCTTTGCCTATTTCACGGCGGATGAGTTCTTTGATCCGGAGGGAGACGCCCTGAGGATCTTCGAGTTTCATGCCGATTTTGGCAACCCGGCAAACTCCAGTTTCATCGAACAGAGCCCGGTCGTCGTCGCACTTTTCGACCCCAACCTCTGTGGATTCCTTCGAAATTGCATCCCGCAGCCGGGCACCGCCGTAGGACTTGATGCGATCTCTGACCGGCTGATGCACCGGCTCCAGTATCGCAACTTCGGCTCCCATGAGACGCTCGTCGTCAACCATACCGTCGATGCGGACGGCACGAATCATGCCGGCGTCCGTTACTATGAGCTCCATCGTACGAGTGCCGGTCCGGGCTTTGGTGAATGGTCGATCCATGAGCAGGCAACCTTTGCACCCGATGCCGTGCACCGATGGATGGGAAGCGCCGCGCTGGATCAGCAGGGCAATCTGGCGGTCGGGTTCAGCGCGTCCGACAATGCGACCTTCCCGTCGATCCGCTACGCGGGCCGCCTGGCCTCCGATCCCCCTGGGGGGCTCTTTCAGGGCGAGGCGACCTTACGAGTCGGCGCCGGATCACAGACCGATCCCAGTAGCCGCTGGGGCGATTACAGCATGTTGGCTGTGGACCCGTCAGACGGCTGCACCTTCTGGTACACAAACAGTTACTACGCGGCGACCAGCTCGAGCGGCTGGCAGACCCGGATCGGGAGCTTCGCGTTCCCATCCTGTCTCGAACAGGGTGAGGCCGATCTCTCGGTGACCAAGTCGGCCTCCGCAGACCCGGTAGGCGTACGGTCACCTTTGACCTACACCCTGACCGCGACCAACTTGGGGCCTGATCCGGCGACCGGCGTGACACTGACCGATACGCTGCCTGCCGGTGTCGGCCTCGTCGCCGTCACGACCGGCAACGGCGCCTGTAGCGTCGCAACCGGCACGGTGACCTGCCTGCTCGGAGTCCTGGCGAGCGGGGCGAGCGCGATCGTCACTATCAGGGTGACCACACCGGCCTCTCCAGGCACGATCGTGAATACAGCGAGCATCTCGGCCCAACAGACCGATCCCGATCCGGCGAACAACTCGGTCAGCCTGACGACCTCTGTGCTCGGCGCCGAGCTGACCGGGGCATTCAACCCCGGCAGCCTGATTCGCCGCTGCAATCGAACAGGTCTGGTGTGTACGCTGTCCGGTGCCTTTACGCTCCAGAACCAGGGGCTTGTCGGCGTACGTTCGCTCAGTGTGCGCACGGCCCAGGTCCAACTCTACCTCTCCGATGATGGCATCTTGTCGCCGGCAAGCGATCGACTGCTCCGAGCGGCGCGTATGCCCATTCCTGCGCCAGGACAGGCACGAGCGATCGCATTTCGAGTCCGTACCGGCCCCAGCCTCACCGGACAATTTCTGATTGCGGCGATCGACCCCGGCAACGTCGTACCCGAGACGAACAAGACGGATAACCTCGTCATCTTCGGCCCGTTGCCGTAGCAGCCGTCTCGTCATTCCCCAATCCCCCCCTTTACTCCTTGATACAACAAGTGGATACGGCATCATGTCGGGGTGTGGACGGTGGTGTGCGACGCGTCGTCGCCGGCAGGCGAAGCACGCGGATAGCGCAGCCTGCCGACGCCGATTCGAGCCGTACACGGATGTACGGCGAGATTAAGCGGAGCGCACTACTGTCCACCCCATGAACCATGCCCCCACGTCGCACCAGGCCGACACGGGGGTCCGCCCCTACCCTCCTTGTAGGACAATCATGGACACCGGCTTGCGCTGTTTTCCGTCAGAAATATCAGCGTCTTGCTGATGATAACTTCGCTGATCGTGCGCTACATTCATTACAGAATGGTTCGCATGTGAAGAGAGAGGTGTTACGAGCTCAAGAACGACATTGTTGAACCAGGGCCATCTGAAGCCACTATGGGGTGACGACAATGAGCGATACGATGAGGTCCCTTACCGCACAGCTTCTGGAGATCCTGTATCGGGATCCGAACCTCCGGCTGGCATGGAAAGACGCGCTGAGCGATTGGATCCTGGATGGATACGCATCAGGCCACGCGCTCAGCAGCCTCGCATTGCTGGGCTATCTGCGGACGGCCCAGCCCGAGGTCTTCTGGCGGTTAACGGACAACCCCCGGGTCAGAGACGAAGTTCTCTCGCTTCTCGTCTAGCCCCCCACCCCCTCCCCCCTCGCCCCCTTTTTGGGGGAGAGGGCGTGGGTGAGGGGGACTTCTGAAATAATGTGGTGCTGGGGGAGCGGACCCACAATGGGGCAAACCGACACTGTTGTCAACGAAAGGCGCTGGAAGATCGTAATCGAATCGGGAGCATAGGCAGCTTGGCAACCATAAAACATTTCAGAAGGAGGAGGACAGAGGATGCTACGGTGCCCTGGCCGCTTCCAGCGCCGCGAGGAGATCCCGGGTAAGGGCCGCGCAGGAAGCGGCAATCGTCTCGGGGTCTTCAAACGGGGCGGCTGCGCGGGCTGCCATCTGCGACCCGAGGGCTCGATGGTCCCCGAACATCGTGCGTAGACAGCCGATAGCGGCCTCGGTCACCTCGCCGGCCATCGGATCTGCGCGGAGGGCGGTGAGTCGCTCGGCAAGTCGCTCGGTGGCCACCCTCCGTAGCAGCCGGAGCACGTCGAGAGCGTCCTTGTCGCGGACTCGCTCACCCTCACCGCGCTCTGCCAGCTTGTGAAGTTTTGCCACCAAGAGCGCGGCGGGTCCAGCTACGGCGATTTCGAAGCAGCGTAGGTCCCCAGGTTCGAACGCCCCCACAGATAGATTGGTGCGATCGACCACGGCCGCCTCCAGTCCCCGGGCCTTGCGCGCCAGCCGGGCGCCGTGTCCCTCCAGCCGCGCGGCGCGCCTTCCAGGCCCACCCAGCGGGTCCGGCACGAGGAAATCGACCATCACCTCACCGACCCTCCCCTGAACCTCGACCGTCTTCGCCCAGATCCCGATATGCTCAGTCCGTCGAAAGCCTGCCGCCTCAAGACACTCGGTCAGGTCGGGGAGGGCGCGAAGCTGAGTCGGGACCAGCGCCAGGTCCGCGTCGAGAGTATAGGGCGCCACGGCAAGGTCGCCTTCGCCGGCGTGGAGGTAAATCGCCTGGGCCCCCACGAGCACCACGGCAGCTCGCTACTCACCGAGGGCCTCGAGGGCGTCGAGAAGTACCCGGCGAGCCGCGACGTAGCCGGGATCAGACACGCCACTCATGCTCGTGATCCGCCATCCAGCTCATGAACGC
Source organism: Candidatus Methylomirabilota bacterium (assembly GCA_003104975.1). Lineage (NCBI taxonomy): Bacteria > Methylomirabilota (SeqCode) > Candidatus Methylomirabilota bacterium. Next base: position 19,800 of record PQAM01000011.1, on the reverse strand, counting down.
CTCGGCCTCAGCGGGGCCGCGCCCAGGGCTCGTGAGCAGATCGGCGCAGATCTGGCTTACGGCTGCGAGCCTGAGCCCTTGCCATTCCTGTCCGCGTTCGTAGACCACCGGATCGAAGGGCGACACGAGCAGGACATTCGCACCGATCTCGGCCTGTCTGAGACCCAAGACCTCGCTTGCGGTATCGGGATCGTCGACGTAGCACGTCAGATGCCGCGGTATGGCGACCGGCGTCAGCTTCGCCGCCGCCACCGCCCCCGTGATCGCATAGCGAAGCGACGACCGGCCAAGCCGTTCCTCTATAGCAGCCAGCCCTCGCGGCGCGAGGAAGGCCCGCAGACGCCGCCGGTCAAAGGGCGTATAGTCCTCGACCCAGCGTCGAAGTAGGCGCCGCCAATCGACGGTGAGCACCGGGCCTCGAGGGGCGCGAGTGAGGAGGGCCTCTGCGTCGGCGAGCCGCAGGAGGCGGGACACATAGCCCGGATCGACGCAGGTGCGGTTCGCCAGATCCCGAACGCCCAGCGGGGGCACAAAATCGCAGAGCGCTCGGACCAGGCGGCCGGCCTTGGCGCCCTTGAAGGAGGCCGCGCCTCGGCGTTCAGGAAAGGGGTTCTTATCGAGTCCTGCCGTGGCAATGAACAGCCCCGGTCGCTCGGCCACGAGCCGCACGTTCCCGGTCAGGTCCACATAGCCAATTCCGGCTTCAGTCAAGCGTTCCCGTACCCCTGATGTCAGGAACGGTACGGCGAGAACCCGGATGCCGGGGAGCGTGCCCTGCGCCCGTGAGAAGAGGAGCGGCACGCTCCGAGGCTCAACGCGGTCCTTGTACTCAATAAGCAGTTTAATGGAGGAGCCATCTGGGGCCGCGACGGTAGCGAGAACGTCGACCCCCTCTGGGGAGACTTCATCACCTTGGATAAGCCGCCACCCGGGAGGAAGACGGTCGATAAGTTGCTGTAGGGTCTCTTGAATCTTGCTGTTGCCCATAACGCATTGTTGCACGTTATGGGCAATAAGTCAATACAAGCAACTTCGTTGCTTAATAGCCGATGTTGCCCGATTCGGGCAACAGACTCTCGAACGTGACGATCTTGTTGAGCGGTGCGCACACCTTGGGAAAGAGCATAGGCGGGCGGCATTAGCGAAGCTGAAACTCACCGGATTTCCGGACCCAACTAGCACCACGCATTCTGAGCCGATTGAGGGGATCGCGGCAGGTGTGGCTAACTATGCGGAATAATTGGTGCCGGGGGAGGGAGTCGAACCCTCATGGACCGAAGCCCGCGGGATTTTGAGTCCCGTGCGTCTACCAGTTTCACCACCCCGGCATCTGAGGAAGGAAAAGAGAGGGCTCTTTTTTATCACATCTGCGGACGAATGTCGAGAATCGCGCTCATCTCTCGGCCATCAGTTCGGGCCTCAGAACACCGATGCACGGAAGGTTACGGTAGCGTTGATTGTAATCGAGGCCGTAGCCGACGATAAACTGCTCAGGGATTTCAAACCCCCGATAGGCAATGGGGAGGTCAATAATACGCCGCACCTTTCGGTCCAAGAACGTACAGATCTGCAGACTGGACGGCTGACGGGCCCGAAAGATCTTCAGCAGGTAACTGAGGGTGAGGCCGGTGTCTACAATATCTTCCACCACCAGGAGGTCCCGACCGCTAATACTTTCATCGAGGTCTTTTCTGATGCCGACGACGCCGGAGGCTTTCGTTGCCGGGCCATAGCTTGAAATAGAAATAAAATCGATAGTAAGCGGAATGGATATGGCCCGTGCCAGATCGGCCAGGAAGAACGAGGCCCCCCTCAGCACACCGGCAAGTACCAACTCTCTGCCCACGTAATCCCTCGAAATTGCGGCTCCGAGTTCTCTGATGCGATGCGCAATCGCCTCTTCGGATATCAATACCTCCGCAAGGTCCTGAATCATCGCGTGGTCCATCTCACACTCCGAGAACGTGACAGAAAATTGATCTGTACCCCTTGACACCCATGAGAGCTCGTCCTACATTTAGTGTAGCTCCAAGAGGTCTGAAGGCCACCACCAAGTACCGGGGTGTTTCAGACGGTTCTGGGTTCGAGGGTAACACATCGGGCTAGGTAAGCTGATGGAAAGATCCCCGGTAACCCAGGAGAAGCTGAAAGGGTGTGTTCCTGGGAAAGCATGGAGGCTGACGGGTCACTTGGAGCTACTTTATTTTGCAAGGCCGTATTTGGCAAGTAAGCTCCGATAGTCTCTCCCGTAAAATACCTTCAGCGTGACCGCCGGATACAGCTCTCGAAACCGTCTGATCTTTCGATTCTTCTCCGTGACCAGGCTCTGCTTGAGCGTGGTCAGCTCAATAAAGAGGTCGAAATCGACCAGATAGAAGTCCGGCGAGAAGGCTTCGGTCGCATTGCCCGCCTCATCCCATGCGAGGGGAAATGTCCGAGGTTCATACTCCCATCGTATCTGATAGAAATCCAGGACCCGCGCAAACTCCGCTTCACTGGGATGCGCAAACGGGAGCGGACGGGCCGTCTCAAGCCGGTGTCCGATGTCCTGCCCCCTCCCCGCGAGGTCGGCCGGCTCTACCGCCGGCCTGATGAGACGCATTGCCGCCTCCACACTCAGGCGGTCGGTGTTGATAACCAGATCGTAGTGAACGGCGGCGTCGATATCTTCCCCGTAGTAATGCCGGATAAAGCGCCGTCTGGTCTCATCGCTCTCCTCAATCAGACGCATCGCTGAGCGCTCATCGATACCGCGTTCGTCCATCAGGCGTCTGGCCCGCTCTTTCGCGGCGGCCACAACACGGACGTGCAATGCGCCGGGGAACCCTCGGAAGACACATTGACCCCCGCAATCCAGCACCACCAGATCCTTTTCTGTCGCGAGATTCGTAATGAACGCAGGCAAGAGATCAACATATACCTGATCTGCCGGCGATTGCGCCGATGTCGTGCTGCGCTCTTCTTCATCCACCGCTTCGACATCGGACTGCGAGAGATGCTGCGCCTTCAGCAATTCGACAAGCAGGGCATGGTCGACCAGCGTGAACCCGAGTTCAGCGGCCAGTCGGGCGGCGATCTCGTCGCCGCCGCTGCCGATCTGCCGGGAAATGGTAATGATGGCCATACGATTCGAAGTTCGGTGAAATGAGAGAAGACGACAGAGACGAGATGAACGGCTATTGGCTCTGTCGTTGGGCGATCGGGTAATAATCACGCCGCTGTTGACCCAGATAGATCTGTCTGGGGCGGGCGATCTTCTGTTCCGGGTCGAGGAGCATCTCCTCCCACTGGGCGACCCACCCGGCTGTCCGAGGAATGGCGAAGAGGACCGGGAACATGTCCATCGGAAATTTCATCGCCTCGTAGATCAGACCGGTATAAAAATCGATGTTGGGATAGAGCTTGCGCGCAATAAAGTAGTCGTCCTGCAGGGCGATCCGCTCAAGCTCAAGGGCGATCTCCAGCAAGGGATTTTTTCCGGTCACATCAAAGACCTCTTCGGCCAGCCGCTTGATGACCTTGGCCCTCGGATCGTAGTTCTTATAGATCCGATGTCCGAATCCCATCAACCGCACCTCGCCGGCCTTGACCCGCTTGATATGCGCGGGCACCTTGTCGACAGATCCGATCTCCTTCAGCATTCGCAGCACCGCCTCGTTCGCGCCGCCGTGCAGGGGCCCGTAGAGGGCTGCTATGGCTGCGGCTACAGCCGAGAACGGGTCGACATGAGAACTGCCGACAGAGCGCATCGCGTTGCCGCTGCAGTTCTGTTCGTGATCGGCGTGCAGAACGAACAGGACATCCAGGGCCCGTTCCAACACCGGGTGCGGGTAATATTTCGGCTCCGTCACCCGGAACAGCATATTCAGGAAGTTGCCGGTAAAGCTCAGGCTATTGTCCGGGTAAGCATACGGCAGCCCCCGGCTATGTCGGTAGGCATACGCCGCCAGTGTCGGCATCTTGGCGATCAGACGAATGATCTGCCGGTGGCGGGCCACCGGATCCATGATATTCTTCGCGTCCGGATAGAAGGTCGACAGGGCGCCCACCGTCCCCAGGAGAATCCCCATCGGGTGGGCATCGTAGTGAAACCCATCCATCAGCTTCTTGATATTCTCATGGACCATGGTGTGCCGCGTCACCTCGTTGACGAATGCATCCATCTGTTCGCCGCTGGGGAGCTCGCCATAGATGAGGAGATACGCGGTTTCGAGGAAGGTGCTTTGCTCAGCCAACTGCTCGATCGGATAGCCGCGATGCAGCAAGATCCCCCGTTCGCCGTCGATGAACGTAATCTGGCTCTTGCAGCAGGCGGTGTTGCCAAACGACGGGTCATAGCTCATCAATCCGAAATCGCCGTCCGAACTCTTGATCTGCCGGATATCCATGGCCTTGATCGTCCCGTGTTCGATAGGGATTTCGTACTGTTTCCCGGTGCGGTTATCGATGATCGTCAACGTGTCAGCCATGAAGCTCCTCCTCGCGCCGTGCGATCCCTTTCACATTCCTTTCGTGAACTGTGAAGTTCAGGCAGTGTCTCGTAAGTCAGGTAATTTACGATGTTAATAGTAGCACAACTGAGATGAGGAGAGTATAGGGTACACGACAATTCCGGCCACTCCCGTAATCCTGCGGGTGTGGCAGGAGCCGTCGATATCGCCTCGAACGAACCAGGGGTGTCTCATCGGAGGCGTATCTTACCCGGTCCGTCGCCATCTTCCAAGCGGCAACTTCCCCGAGCGATGATCCTTTCGCAACAAACGTTGACAAGCCTTCGATAATCCTATAAGGGTTTCTTGGTACCGTGTAGTCATGTGCTTGAAATTCGGTACATATTTGCCGACATCATTCCGCCCCCGATCAGGTCGGGGGCCGCATGGCGGGCGCGAGCCGGAATCCAGGAAACCGCGTGAGTTCTGGATTCCCGCTTTCGCGGGAATGACGACACCTGGAGCACCGACTTCTTCACCGGACTGTTGACTCAGGACCCTAGTAGAGGGCGACTTAGTAATCGAAGGCCCTGAGTGGGCCTTTGATTCTCAGCAGCGAATGGAGACCACCAGGATGTTCATCACGGCTTGGCCTACCGCACGGCGAGGGACGATTGAAGTTCGCTTCGGACGGCGCCCAATTCACCGACAGCTACAGGAACGCCGGCGCGGTAGGCGACGACCTTGCCGGAGAAGGGGCTCAGGCGCGGGCCTGGGAGCAGAATACCCAACAGGTTCAGCGGATCGGCCGCGCCGACGATCACCGTCTCCGGATCATCAGATCCTTCGGCTGGGCTCAGGGCAGGCTGGCGGCGGACGGCGCGCAATGCCTCTACCGCCTGGGGCAGGGCAAACTGCTCCCCAACCAGACCGGCGATAAAGCGGCCGCCGCGTATCTCACCTCGGGCCTCAAGCCGCCAGTAGACCTGAAGCAGCTCCCGCCACGAGGGGGCGCGGCCTTCCCGCATCAGCAGCTCGCGCGTGACGACGCCGTATCGCCGCAGACGCTGTCTGGCCATGGCCTCGACGATCTGCTCTTTCGTGGGGTGGACAGTCTGCGTGTCCCGGAGCAGCGACCAGCGTCCAACCGGGATGAGATGCTCGCGCAGCAACCCGCCACGGATCGCACGCACGCGCCGGTGCGGCAAGCGGCGCGCCTCCTGCGGTTTCAGCAGAAGCCGGAGACCGGCAATCCCGTCGCCCGTCACCAGACCTCTGGCGACCAGTTCCCAGAGCGCCTCTTCGGCCTGCGGGGCCAGCAGGCCGACGGCGCGCGCGATATCCGCGAGAAACGACGCACCCCGCTGCTGTAAGTAGGCAACCACGCGGCGCGCTAACGGGGAGAGATCGGCGATGGTCTCCAGTCCCGCTGGTCCCGGTTCGAGAAGCAGGGGCAGATCCGCCCGTAATACGAGCGCCAGCGGCGCCGCGCGTGTGGGGACCCGTCGGCGTTGCGGTCGAGACCGAGCGTGATGCATTCCCTCACCGTTCTCTGTCTCGCACTCCACCGACTCTGGCGCTAATCGCAGGCGGCCCCATGCCACCTCGCCGGACAGGCAGAGCGCTTCCAGCTCATCCGGATTATACAGGGCGATGCGCGCCGGCAGGATATCCCGCTCCCAGGCGTGAGCCGGCAGTTCGAGCCCCTGAAGCTGGCCGATCACCTCCGCGATCCCCTCGCGCCCGTGCAGTTGAGTCCTGCTTGCCACGTGTTGCCACCGTAGGAGGAACCGGACGAAGTCGGCTACGGGAACGGCCTCGATCTCGCGACGCAATCGCCCGATGGTCAGGCGGTGAATGCGGGCAAGCAGTCGGCGCTCGCACCACTCGATCGGCTCCGCAGAAGCACCGGGCCTGAATCGGCCGCGCAGCGCCACCCCGTCAGCCTCCAAGGCCAGGAGCGCGGCCTCCACCTTGCTCAGGTCGAGGCCGAGGCGCGCTGCCAACTCGGGTGCGGTGGTTGGGCCCAGAATCTCCAACCAGCCGTTCAGGATGGCGCGGGTCGCTTCGATCCGGTCCGGATGACCGATTGCCCCGCCGGCAAGAAACGCCGGAGCAGCATCCGGCTCGAAGCACACATGCGGTATGGCGGCGCGAACCAAGGGAATCCGTTCGGTCGCCACCAAGGCTACCATCTGATCTGTAGGGGCGCTGCTTGCTGCGCCCCACTCGGGCAGGGCAAGCCCTGCCCCTACGATACCAAAACGGTTGGTAGGGGCGCTGCTTGCTGCGCCCGGTGTGGGATGCGCGATCGTCCAGCGCACCCGGACAGCACGGCCGTCGGTCATCAGTCGGTCGGCCCAGGCCGACCATTCGCGGGCCGACTCGATCGGCAGGATACCCACGCTCAATAGCAGATCATGCAGCTCATCGGCGTCCCGCACGTCGGGCCACGCCTGTCGACATACCTCATCAATAGCGCTCTGATCCAGGGCGCCGATGCCGCGCTGCAGATCCGGATCGATCCGGCGTAACGCTACGGCGCGGGCGCGTCGTTCCTCCAGGGGTGCGTCGTCCAGGAAGGCGTACGGGTTGGCGTTGAGAATCTCATGACACATCGGCGAAGGAGCCGGTGTATCAACACTCACAGTCCGAATCGTCCCTTCTTCGATCGCCCTGACGACCGCCAACAGGCCGTCGAGGTCCATCGCCTCATGCAGGCAGTCCTTGATCGTCTCGCGGACCAGCGGATGATCGGGAAGCTCGACAGGGCCGAGATGGTTGTCCTGGCAGGCTACCTGCGCCGGGAAGGCGGCCGCCAGCAGGTCCTCCGCCCGCATCCGCTGGATCGGCATCGGGACGCGGCGGCCGCCGCTATGACGCAGCAGCGCCAAGGCGCGGGTGGCGTTCCAGCGCCAGCGGTTGATGAAGATCGGCGACTGGAGGATCGCCTGAATCAGGTCGTCGCGGAACCCATGCGGTGACAGGAGGCCGAAGATACTCTCCAGGGGAAAGGCGTGCTGCTCCCCCAGCGACAGGACGATACCGTCGTCGGTGGCCGCCGCCTGCAACTCGAAGTCGAAGCGGCGGCAGAACCGCTTGCGGAGCAGCAGGCCCAAGGCGCGATTGATCCGCCCGCCGAAAGGGGCGTGCAGGATCAGTTGCATCCCGCCCGACTCATCAAAAAATCGCTCAACCACCACCTGCGTCTGGGTCGGAACCGTCCCCAGGACGGCAATGGTCTCGGCGATGTAGGCGATAAGCTGACCGGCGTCGTCGCGATCCAGGCCCGCTTCGTTCGTGAGCCACGCGGACGCGGCCTCGACGTCGGGGAGCCGCTGCGCGACCGCCTCCCGCAGCTCGGCGACGGCCTGAGAGATCTCGATGGTGCGGCCGGGCGACTCGCCCAGCCAGAATGGGATGTTCGGGGGCGCGCCCTGCGCATCCTCTACCCGGACCCTGCCGGCCTCGATCCGTCGAATCCTCCAGGAGTGGTTGCCCAGGAGGAAGATGTCCCCGGCCAGGCTTTCCACGGCGAAATCTTCATTGACCTTACCCACGAAGGTCCCCGTCGGCTCCTCGATGACATCGTAGTCGGCCGTATCCGGGATAGCGCCGCCGCCGGTGATGGCCGCAAGACGCGCGCCGCGTCGTCCTTTCAGACACCCATGCACCCGATCGCGGTGCAGATGGGCGCCCATGCGTCCACGGCGGGATGAGACGCCCTCCGACAACATCTCGATCATCGCCTCGAAGTCGCATCGAGGGAGAGCATGGTAGGGATAGGCTCGGCGAACCAGTTCCCAGAGTGCCTGCTCCTCGATCTCGCCGGTCGCGGTGATGGCCACGATCTGCTGCGCGAGGATGTCCAACGGGGCGTCCGGAATGGTTACCTGATCCAAGATCCCACGTCGGACCGCCCGGATGGCCGCTGCGCACTGTACCAACTCATCCCGGGTGAGGGGGAACAGGATCCCTTTCGGCGTGGCCCCTAACCAGTGACCGGAGCGGCCCACCCGCTGCAGCAGCGTGGCGATGGCGCGGGGTGCGCCAAGGTGACAGACCAGGTCCACCGCGCCGATATCGATTCCCAGCTCCAGCGACGCGGTGGCCACGATGACCGGAAGGTCGCCCGTCTTCAGACGCATCTCCGCGGCCAGGCGGGTTCGTCGCGACAGGCTGCCGTGATGCGCCTCGACCTTCCCCTCGCCGAGGCGCATGGTGAGCTGATGCGCCACCCGCTCCACCAGGCGACGGGTGTTCACAAATACGATGGTGCTCCGGTGCGTCCTGGCGAGGGCGGCGATCCGATCATAGATCGCCTGTCGCAGTTCGTGGGTCGCGACGTGCGTCAGCGGCTGGTCCGGCAGCTCGATGCGCAGGTCGAGGTCGCGTCGATGCCCCATGTCCACGATGGCGCAATCGGGGGCGCCGTCCGGACGGGAGCGGCCGGCCCCGACGAGCAGGCGGGCGATCTCATCAATCGGCTGCTGTGTGGCGCTCAGCCCGATCCGCTGCAACCGTCGCCCCGCCAACGCGTCGAGCCGCTCCAGCGACAACGCCAGGTGCGGGCCCCGTTTGTCGCCGGCCACCGCATGGATCTCATCGACAATAACGGTGTGAACGGCGGCGAGATAACGCCGGCTGCTCTCGGCGGTCAGAAGGATGTAGAGCGATTCGGGAGTCGTAATCAGGATGTGCGGCGGTCTGCGGATCATCCTGGCGCGCTCGACGGCCGGTGTGTCCCCGGTTCGGACCAGTACCCGAATCTCCCGCAGCGCGAGACCTGCTGCTGCCGCTAAGGCCGTGATTCCCTGCAGTGGTCCCTGAAGGTTCTTCTGAATGTCGCTTCCAAGCGCCTTCAACGGGGAGACGTAGACGACGCCGGTGCAATCCTGCAGCGTGTCGGAGGCGGCCGCACGGACGAGACCATCGATCGCCCACAAAAAAGCCGCGAGGGTCTTCCCCGATCCGGTGGGTGCGGCAATCAGGGTGTCCTGGCCGGCTGCGATACGCGCCCAGCCGGCCGACTGCGGCGCGGTGGGCGAGCCGAATGTCTGCTGAAACCAACGGGTGATCAGCGAATGGAACAGATCGTTCACGACACCTCCATCAGCGAGTATCCACAACCACAATGATCATGAATCCGCATCATGCGCACGAATCATTGTACCATGAGGAAAAGGCGGCACCATGAAGCGGGGAGCATACGGCTTGCAAGAAGCGCCCGGAGAACGAGGCGCTCGATAAGCGACCGGCTGATTTACCGCGTGCGTCGCGTTGGAACCGGCGCGCGGCCGACGATTAGCACTGGTGGACCATCCTCCACCCTCCTGAACCTCTTATCGTCGGCGAGAGGCCCCATGACCCATTCATAGAGGATTCTGGCATCATCGAGAACCGGCTCGCGCGGCGATCCGTAGTACTGTGTCTGCATCGGCTCGTCATACAGCCCGATACAGCCGTGCGAGGCCGGATGCCCGGAAATGTCGCGTCCATGAATCCAGAAGGCGATACCGCTCCTGCTGATATGAAATCGAAGGGCGTAGTTCATCGGATACGGGATGTTGGTCTTCTCAATGGTATAGAGGGACGAACGGTGGCGGTGGTGGACCGCGGTGATGGTGAACTCACCCGTTGGAGTTTCGTTCCCACGCTCGCCTGAGGCAATCGGCGCGGACAACACGAGCCGACCATATTCGTAGGCGCCGAGAAACTGCTCCGCAAGATCGATCAGAATGAACTTGGCCTCTGCTGTTGCTGGGGGATACTCCGGGGGCATTGGCGTAAAGCCGGCGATGTCTTCTAGACGCTTGGGAACCTTCAGAAAGATACCTGGGGCGGTATGACGGCGGTCGATTCGGTTAAATCGCGCCACATCTATCCACCGATCCGCGAACAGGGTTTCCAGCGTCTCGCGGGCGCGCAGGCGTCGACACTCCCATTCGATATTGGCGTCGGTAGGATATCGAATGGTGCAGCCGGAATAGAGCGGGGAGCCTGCACCCCAGAGTTCACTGGGTGCAGAGATCAGCAGGGGGCAAACGATGACGAAGACGATACGCCAAAGCCGGCGTTTGCTCACCAGTACCTGAATCGCCCAGAATCCACGTGGATGAACCCTCTGCGGGGATAGTAACCGACTCCGCCGTGCCTTAACTCCAAGGCCGCCTTCCGAATGACCTTCAAGCCCACCCCGGGAATGCGGAGATCTATGGCCTTGCCGGATTGGTGGAGGCTGTGTCTGGCCACGCGCCGGCTCTTTCGTCGCAGCAATTGATTGTACTCGGGCGATCTGAACCCCGAAATCACGTGAATCTCGTGGCCCCCGCCCAACCGTTTGTCCAGGGCGTTTACGAATTCAATGACGCCGGGATCTATCTTCGTCACTTTATTGGTATAGTGACACCGTAACAGTTGATCGATAGCGCTCAGCGCCTCCACGTCGTATTCGCCGGAGGACTGCCGATAGGTGACATCCAGCCGCTCATGGGTATGGGTATTGTAAAGTGTGAGCCGTGCCTCGGTGGTCGGTGTCATGAGTATCTCCTGCGCCCACACGGGCTTACCGACCAGCGCAAGCGCGGACACGAGAGAGGCCTTCAGAAAGGATCTTCGTGTCCAGTGGTGGTGGGTCGATCCCGACATTTCCTGACCTCCATGGATTTCAGATCGAGTAAGCGTTGTGCCGAGAAACGCGGTCCACCGTACCAAATAACCCGCCTGACCGTCAACCGGAAAATCGACGTTGGAGAAGAATCGAGGCTGATCGCGCAACCCGTTCACGTGTCCGTCATTGCGAGCGACCAACGGGAGCGCGGCAATCTCACCGTTCTGCGCTCGCAATGACGCGTTTCAAGCAGCTATTTTTGTCATGGACAGCTCAAGCAGGTAGCGGATCGAGCCAAACTCGATTACAATAGCCGCCAGACAGGAGCCGAATAAATGCCCAAGACACGCGTGCTGATCGACACCGACCCAGGGATTGATGATGCGCTGGCGCTGATGCTCGCCTTCGCCTCGCCGGAGCTGTCGGTTGAGGCGATCACGACTGTGGCGGGCAATGTCACCGTTGCGCAGGCGACGCGAAACGCCTGTCTGCTGCTCAACCTGATCGATCCGGACCCCCGGCCCCCGGTGGCGAAAGGCGCGGCACACCCCTTGGTACGACCGCTCCGTACCGGCCGCGAGTACCACGGGAACGACGGCCTGGGAGATCTCGCGCGCTTCACAACAGACGACGGGACGCCCCGATACCCCGAACCGCAACAACACCTTGCTCCACAATCCGCTCCGACCCTCATGGCCGAGCTTGTCAGCGCCGCTCCCGGCGAGATGGTCCTGATCTGCATCGGCCCGCTGACCAATCTGGCCATGGCGATTCAGGCCGACCCGGCGGCGATGGCGCAGGTCAAAGAGATCGTGATCATGGGCGGGGCAATCCAGGCGCCGGGCAACGTCACACCTGCGGCGGAGTTCAATCTGTACACCGATCCTGAGGCCGCCAGGCTGGTGTTCACCTCCGGCTTGCCGATGACCCTCGTCCCCCTGGACGTCACACAGCGGGTCCTGCTTACGAGAGAGCTGGTCGACGCCGTCGCCCGACATGTCGGCAGTTGCGCGACCCAGTTCGTCCGCGACATCACTGAGCGACTGTTCGGTATCGAATATGAACAGACCGGGCGGGCCGTAACCCCACTTCACGATCCGCTCGCCGTCGGTGTCGTGGTTGATCCAACGCTGGTGATCCGTCGGCCATTCCATGTTGAGGTGGAGTCAGGCGACGGCCCGGCGAGAGGGATGACCATTGCCGATAGGCGTCAGATCAAAGAGGAACACAGGCAGCCGCCGAACCTTCACGCGTGTACGGAGGTCGACGCCGGACGGTTCACCGCCCTGTTCTTGGAGCGACTATGCCGACCGCCCGTCTGAGTAAAAGAGAAGCTGGGCCGAAAGAGAGTAGCAGTGCGTCGCCAGGGGGTAAAGACGGCTATGGTTGGGGGAAGGCGATGATGATCGAGTCCAGCGAGAGGACCCGGTACTCCACGTTGTTGCGGTAGAAATAGTGCCCTTCAACGCCTTCGGACGCCTCTTCGAAGGCGACAATGGCCTCAAGCGGGGGCATCTCTCGGAAGGAGTTGGATCCTTCGTCAAAACCGTCGCCGGCCATCATAACCTGGCCATATCGGATGGAGGCGCCTCGCGGGCAGTGAATCGTCAGGCTGTCCGGCGGTTCCTGAAGCATTCGGACCACCAGATTGATGCCATAGACCTTAAACGGTGGGCATGAAGCCGACCTGTTGTTCATGTGTTATGATATAACATATTGAACATCCCAAGGAAAGCAGAAAATGGTGACGGTTTCATGCCGTCTCTTCTTGTCGCACAGCAACCGGATTGAATACGATTGAGGTGATATGCCGCGCGAGATCTCGGCAGGGGTGATTCTGTTCAAGCGGACACCGGAGCCCTACTATTTGCTGCTCCATTACGAATCAGGCCACTGGGACTTTCCCAAGGGACACATCGAACCCGGAGAAGACGCGCAACAAACAGCCACCCGCGAGTTGAAGGAAGAGACCGGGATCTCCGAGCTGAGTTTTGTGGCCGGCTACAAACAAACCCTTCGATATTTTTTCCGTCAGAAGGGGATCGGCATCTTCAAGATCGTGATCTACTACCTCGCGGAAACCAATCAGTCCGAGGTCACCCTTTCCCACGAACATATCGGTTTTGAGTGGCTTCCATATGATCTCGCAATGAGCCGGTTAACCTTCAAGAACTCACAGGATCTTCTGGCAAAGGCACATGCCCACGCGCAGACAACGTAGTCGGCGACGCGCAGCGATCAGTGATTACAGCCTTGTTGCCTCGCCTTAATTTTGCCAGGAGTCCTGAAGGTCGAATCGATACAGGCCCTGCTCGTAGGCCATACCGACGGCCTCGTCATACTCCCTCGGCGTGATCATCCGGAGGAAAATAGCTCCCTACTCCTGCGTACCGGCCGGTCCTGCAGATCTTCTTTTCATCCGCCAGACGATCAACCCCGCAATTCCAGGGACAGACCCGGCAACTCTTCAGTGAGGCGACCGCCTCTTCGACCTTCCGATCCAGCTCCCCCGACTCGAAGGTCTTCAGATAGGCCGCCTCAAACGGCTCCGCGATTTGGAATGTTTCAATGATTGTCTTTTGTAGACTCATTCGTCACAATCTGCTGTCTTTGGCATTGGAACCCCATTGTAGCCGCCGGCGAGGGGGGGGAAGAGGGCAAGGGGGTCGCCTTCGTTCAGCGGGGTGTCCGGGTCGGCGTGGATGCCGTTGACAAGAAGCATGGTAGGGTACGGCTTGGGGATGCCAAGCTGGTCGATCACCTGCTCGACCGTCGCGCCATCGGGACAGTCCAAGACGACTGTGCGGCCCTGGGTCCCTTCCGGTAGGTATCGGGCCAGCGACCCGTACAGCGAGACTTCTACTTTCATAGACAAGAGAGTTACAGGCGGTTCGCCAACCGCCGCTGCATTACACTCGACCGGCCTTGTGGACGGCGCGCAGGACCGTGCCCCACCGCACGGTGGCCGGCGCCAGATGGTCCGGTTTCAAGGTAAATGTCGCCCGAGTCCGGATCATGTTGTGGAGAATCCCGGCATCGTCGAACCTGCCCACCAGCATCGCGCCCGTAAGCTGCTCTCCATCGAAGACCAGCTTGCGGTAGATCCGCCTCCGGTCATCGCGAACCTCCCGAATCTGATACCGGCCACCGGGTTGCGCATTCCACGCACCGATCGACACCACCGGCGTCTGCAGGATCGAGGTGACATTCATCGCCATCGACCCCTCGTACGGTGAGGCGACCCCAGCCATGTTCAACCCGGCGATCCGCCCCTGGTTCAGTGCCTCGGGCCAGATGGCGTTGACCACTCGCTCGCCGCTGAACATGTCGACGGTCTCGGCAACATCGCCGGCCGCATAGACTCCGTCGAGACTGGTGCGTTGATAGGCATCTACCACCAGCCCGCGATTTATCTTGACGCCGGTACCATCCAGGAAATCGACGTTTGGCGCGACGCCCGCCGCCATCACCAGAAGCTGACAGGGCATGGTCTCGCCGGTCTCGAGTTTCACGCCGGCGATATGGCCGTTCTTGCCCACCAGTTCCGTCGCCCTGACGCCGCATCGCACCGTCACCCCGGCTTTCCGTAGCTCATCTTCCACCATTGCGGCTGAGACCGCATCGGCCATAGCGGGCATTGTATGTGGCATCTGCTCGATGACGGCGGTCTTGCAGCCGCGACGGATGAGCGCATCAACCGCCTGAATCCCGATCAGGCCTGCGCCGATCACGGCGACCTCTCTGGCCCCTGCGATCGCCTCGTCGATCTGTCTGGCATCAACGTTGGTGATGCAGGTGCAGACACCCTGAAGGTTCGTTCCAGGAATCGGCGGTATGACCGCGTGAGAACCGGACGCGACCAGCAGCTTGTCATAGGCCAGGTTTTCGCCGTTACTCAGCGCGATACGGTGCGCCGAGGGATCGACGGAGAGGGCGGCGACCCCCATGAGCCCACGCACCTGCATCCGGTCGAAGTAGCCGTCGTCCCGCATCCGCATCCCGTCATAACCGACCTCACGCCCGATGAAGTGGGTCAGGCCGACCCGGGAATACAGCGGGAACGGCTCCTTCGAGACCACCGTGATGACGCGGTCCTTGTCCACCTTTCGGATCGCCTCAACCGCCGCGAGCCCCGCCGCGCTCGCCCCGATGATGACGTGATGTTGGTTACCCATTTTCTAAAGCGGTTTATGGCTTTGAGTTTTTAGTTTTCAGTAAACGATCACTAACAACCTAAAACTGGACACTGAACACTGTTAACTATTGGAGAGCCCCCGAGAGCCCTTGACGGACAGCGTGACCTGGTCGAAAGGCGCAAGGGCGGTCTCGAGCCCGTCAAGGCAGGTGATATTTCGTTCATTCACCAGGACCTCGATATTCGGTCGAAGATTTTCGCCTTCAAACAGAAACTCCCGAAACGCGGGTGCCATGATCTTTTTTAGCGCCTGCAAAAGCTGCTCTACTGTGCCCGCATCGACACCAAACGATGACTTTCCTGCAACCTGCCGAATAGCGCCGAGAAATCGGACTTCGGCCATAAAAACCGGGGATAGGGGTTAGGGGCTGGGGGTTAGAGAGAGCTCCCGCAGCTTCTCGGGCGTCGGGACGCCGTCCGGCGTCCACCCGCGAAGCGCATAGTACTCCGGAAGCATCTCGCCAAGGCGGGCGACCCTTCCCTTGGCTGGCCCGGCCGGAATCGGCTCCTCCAGAATGCGAGGGGGCAGCGTGTCGTCCTTGGCGCTGAGGCCGGCCCTGAGGTTGAAGAGGCGCTCGATGTTCCAGATCCGCTCACCGATCGTGATGACCTCGTCTGTCGTATAACCGGCGTCCGTCGCCAGCTCCAACATCGCGTGCAGATCGGCGGGCCCCAGGGCGAAGGTCGTGAATATACAGGTGCCGGTCGAATCGACGAAGGCGGTGGCGTCCTGGGATGCCTTGGACAGCGCCGCCTTCCCTTCGATGGCGAACGGATCGACCTTCCGCGGAACGCCGAATACCTCGGCTGCAATGGTGTAGCCGCGCAGGTGGCAGGCGCCCCGGTTGGAGGTGGCGTACCCCACCGCCATCCCTTGTGCCCCGCGCCCGTCGTAGGCGGCGAACGCCTGCCGTTTGACCCCCATGAACAGCTCCGGGTGGCCATACCGCTCGGCGAGTCGCGCCCCGCCCAGTGCCACAATGGCGCCGAACCCCTCGCCCCTGCCCAGCTTTTCCGTCATCTCCACCAGCGCGTCCGCATCGCCGAAACGCAGCGGGCGGCCGATCTCGCGCTCCGGGATGAACCCGAGCTCGAACAGCTCCATGGCGGTGGCGATGGCTACCCCCGCCTCGATGGTATCCATCCCCAGCTCATTGCACAGGTAGCCGGCCTTGGTGACTGCGCCCAGGTCGCTGACCCCCGTCATGGCGCCAAGGGCCCAGACGGTCTCGTACTCCGGTCCCTCGCCCGACCCCTTAAACTTGCCGGTCTTGACTGCGGTGACCCGCGCGCAGGCAATAGTGCAGGCGAAGCAGCCCTTGTTCCGGATCAGGATCTGATCATGAATGGTCTCACCGCTGATCCGGTCGGCGCCCGCAAACTGGCCGAACCGAAAGTTGTTGGTCGGCATGAAGCCATGGGCGTTGATGACGTTCACGATTCCTGGCGTCCCGTAGACCGGCAGACCCTCGCCCGAGCCCGGTTCCGCCTTGAGCTTCGCGACCGCCTCCAGGCACGCCCGCATGAACGCCTGCGGGTGCGCGATCTTGACCGCACGCGTGCCCCGGAAGACGATCGCCTTCAGGTTTTTCGATCCCATCACCGCGCCCACCCCGGAACGCCCTGCCGCCCGGTGCTTGTCGTTAATGACAGCGGCGGTCAGGCTCAGCGTCTCACCGGCGGGCCCGATGCTGCAGATCTTGGCCTCGGCGTTGGTAGCGGCGCGAAGGGTATCCTCGGTCTTGTGCGTGGACTGCCCCCAGACCTGTGCGGCGTCCCGAATCTCAGCCCGGTCGTTGTTGATCCAGAGGTAAACCGGATGCGGCGCCTTCCCTTCCACAATGATCATGTCGTAGCCGGCATACTTCATCTCGGCGCCGACGTACCCGCCGGAATTGGAGCAGGCGATGCCACCGGTGAGCGGCGACTTGGTGACCACCATGTAGCGGCCGCCGGTCGGGGCATTGGTGCCGGTGAGGGGGCCGGTGGCAAGGATCAGTGTGTTGGCCGGTCCGAGTGGATCGAGCGCCGGGTCGATCTCATCGTACAGGATCTTCGTCGCGAGGCCGCGACCGCCGATGTAGGCCCGGGCGAGCTGCCGGTCCAGCGGCTCCTTCGTCACGCGGCCGTTACTCAAATTGATCCTGAGAATCGTCCCGACCCAGCCCATCAGCCTGCTACCTCCTTGTAGACTTCCTTCATCCGAAGGGCAGTGGCGGCCTGCTTGGCCTTGGGACCGGCGTCCTCATCGGTGAAAAGTAACGCCCCGGGGGTACAGAACTTCACACACTCCGGATCGCCGTCGATCGAGAGACAGAGATCGCACTTCTCAGCCTTCCCGTGGTCGGCATACAGTTCGATCGCGCCAAACGGGCAGGCAAGCACGCACATCTTGCAGCCGACGCATTTGTCGTCGACCACGTAATAGGCCATGTAGTCGTCATTGCGCAGAATAGCGGTGGTGGGGCAGATCTTCGCGCACCAGGCCTCAGTGCACTGGGTGCAGGCGGTGGGAATGTAGACCGCCTCTTCCAGGAAGATGCTCACCTTGATGCGCGAGCGGCTGGGATTGAACTCACCATAGTGCTTTACCGAGCAAGCCAGCTCGCAGGCCCGGCAGGCGGTACACTTTTCGGGGATGATGCTGAGGACCTTCGCCATTTCCACCTCCGTCGACTCTGAATGGAATGCGACTTTCTTCATCTAACCCCACGTCGTCATCCCTGTCAAGCGATTTCAGGGCACGCGCAGCACGGGCTGGACACTACAGGCCTGAATGTTCTCGGCGTCCAAGAAACCCTTTGGCGGTAGCCTAACTTTCGGTTAGATTACTTGCATACAAGGGGTCGGTGTTTGACAGAAGCTGGAGATAAGACAAATGGCGAATCCACACACAGCCAGATTCTGGGAAGTGACTTCTGAAAAAGTTGAGGCGGCTGTTCGCAGAATCATCGAAGTCAGCCGGCCTCAACAACTCATCCTATTCGGCTCGTATATCCGGGGCGAGACAAAGGTCAACAGTGACTTGGATATCCTCGTCGTCGTCCCCGATGATATTAAAAGCCCGCGACAGGAAAGCGTCAGAATCCGGAGGGCGCTCCGCGACATACTTATGCCGATGGATATCCTGGTCGTTCCGCATGGGAGATGGGAGCAGCTAAAAGAGTTGCCTGGGACAGTGTACCGGGAAGCCTGGATGAGGGGAAGAATCGTCTATGAATCCTGAGAACGCCAGAAAGGTTCCCATTTCCCCGGATGAGTGGATGGGGCACGCGGAAAGCGATCTCAGGTTAGCGCGCCTAGCTGCCGGCGATCCCTTCATCCGGCGTGAACAGGTATGTTTTCACGCCCAGCAAGCGGCCGAAAAGGCGATGAAGGCCGCGCTGCTCGCCCGACACATTGAATTCCCGTTGACCCATGACATTGAAGCGCTCCTGCAATTGGCTGAGGAAAGCGGTCTCGTATTGCCTGAAGCCGTCCGAGAGGCCGGACTTCTCACCCCCTATGCGGTACAGACCCGCTATCCCGGCTCTTGGACGAACATAACCGAGTCCGACGTCGATGAAGCCCTGCAAGCTGCCGAACACATGTTGGCATGGGTCAAGAGTATGCTTTCCACAGGTAGGGGAGCGTGAGATGAGCAGGCGAGTCATTTGCCCTCACCTCGTCATTTAACCATAAGCAGCTTGCATGGCGTCGGGGTGGGTTGTCTCCCCTCTCCGAAAGCGCCGCCTTCACAGTGCCATCGTCGTACGTCATCCTTCGCATCGTGCCCTCCGTCAGATATCGGCCCGTGTTGTCACTTCTAGCCCGATACCATCATCCCTATCAAGGGGATTCAAGCTCACCAGGACGTTCTTAGGTTGCACGGGGCCATGCAAGGCATTATGGTTATGTAGAGGACTCGTGCGTACGACGCTGGATAAAAGAAAGGGTGCTGTGGTGTCTTTCTCCGTTGCCTTGATCCCGCTCCTCGCCCTGCTGGCGCTGCTCGTCGCCGCGCCCGCCACCGCGGCGATCGAACTGGTCCCCCTCGTCGGCGGGTTGAGCGCGCCTGTCTATATGACCCATGCCCGCGACGGGACCGGGCGGCTGTTTATTGTCGAGCAGGCGGGCCGGATCAGGGTCCTGCACCCGGGCGCCACCACGTCGACGGTGTTTCTCGACCTCAGCGGGCGGGTCCTCTCCGGCGGTGAGCGGGGGCTGCTCGGCCTCGCCTTCCATCCGCAGTTCGCGGTCAACCGCCGCTTCTTCGTTCACTACACGCGCCAGCCTGATGGCGCGACCGTCATCGCCCAGTATCTGGCCTCGGCAACCATCCCCGACAGCGCCGAGCCCGACGAGACCGTCCTGCTGATGGTCCCGCAGCCCTTCGCCAACCACAATGGGGGGATGCTCGAGTTCGGCCCCGACGGCTTGCTGTACATCGGATTGGGCGACGGGGGCTCGGCGAACGATCCCGACAATCGCGCGCAGAACCTCGACGAGCTGCTCGGCAAGCTCCTGCGCATCGACGTCGATCCCCTGCCGTATGCGTCGCCGCCGGACAACCCCTTCGTCGGCGC
>PQAM01000009.1 GCA_003104975.1 Candidatus Methylomirabilota bacterium | reverse complement strand
CCTGGCGCGCGAGCAGGATGTGCTCGCGGGTCTGGGGCATCGGCCCTTCGGAGGCGGCGACCACCAGGATCGCCCCGTCCATCTGGGCGGTGCCGGTAATCATGTTCTTGATGTAGTCGGCGTGGCCGGGGCAGTCGACGTGTGCGTAGTGGCGCTTCTGGGTCTCGTACTCGACGTGGGCGATGTTGATGGTGATCCCCCGCTCCTTCTCCTCCGGCGCCTTATCGATCTGGTCGAACGGGATGAAGTCGACCTTCGGGTTTGCCGCGTGCAGGACCTTGGTGATCGCCGCGGTGAGCGTGGTCTTGCCGTGGTCGATGTGCCCGATGGTCCCGATGTTCATGTGCTCTTTCGTCCGCTCGAATTTTGCCTTGGCCATAGCATCTCCCGCCCGGAAGAGCGACGCATTGCTCTCCTCCGGCACTCATCCGCTGAAGGCGGATATCATCACCCCTGTCAGTCTCGCATCGAGAACACTATCTGGAGCCCACGACCAGGATTGAACTGGTGACCTCATCCTTACCAAGGATGTGCTCTGCCAACTGAGCTACGTGGGCCGGACTACGACCATCCCCATCCGCACGAACGACGATCTGGAGCGGGAAACGGGATTCGAACCCGCGACCCTCAGCTTGGAAGGCTGACGCTCTAGCCAACTGAGCTATTCCCGCCCAAGCGTATATCCGCTGCCTCAGGCGTTGCAGCGCCTTTCTCACAAAAGCAAAACAGGGCGAGCGACGATACCCTCGCCTCCGGACCGCCGTCTGCCCTGCGAGTCCGTTCCGATGGTGGGGAGAGGAGGATTCGAACCCCCGAAGGCAACGCCAGCAGATTTACAGTCTGCCCCCTTTGGCCGCTTGGGTATCTCCCCGTATCCCCCCATTCGGCGTCTTCCGAACGCCGGCTCGCCATGGAGCTGGCGAAGGGATTTGAACCCCTGACCGGCTGATTACAAATCAGCTGCTCTGCCAACTGAGCTACGCCAGCATGTAAACCCTTAGACTATTAGCAATTCGAGAGCGGTGCAAGCGGAATATAGCGAGATTCTCGGCAAAAAGCAAGCGGTAATTTTCTAATTTTCCGATTCTTGCGAGACAATCATAGCTTCTCGTCTGTTCGCTGAAACCTGCTCCATCACACGCTGTTGCCGACGGATTTCAAAGAGCAATACGGCGGTGGCGGCGGCGGCGTTCAGCGACGCGACGCGGCCGCGCGTCGGAATTCGGACAAGCAGATCGCACCGCCGGCGCACCAATGCGCCGAGTCCCCGATGCTCCCCTCCGATGACCACACCCAGCGGAGCGCGCGCATCGATCTCGTACAGCGACCGGACGGCGCCGACATCGGCGCCGACAATCCAGATACCCTGATCCTTCAGCCATGCAAGAAACGCCGGCAGACCTGCGACCCTCGCGACCGGCAGGTGCTCCGCAGCCCCGGCGGAGGCCTTGGCGACCGCGGGGGTCATCCCGACAGCGCGATGTTTCGAGATGAAGAGTCCGTCTACACCGGCAGCCTCCGCCGTACGCATCATCGCCCCAAGGTTTTGAGGATCCTGAACCCCGTCAAGCAGCAACAGTAACGGGAGCTGAGTCGCGGTCTTGATTCGCGCTACCAGCTCACACGGGTCATGATAGCCGACGGCGCCGACAATGGCCAGAACCCCCTGATGTGTCGTCCCCCTGGCCAACTCGCCAAGCCGCTGCCGCGTCTCCTGCTTGAACGGTATGCCCAATTCTTTGGCGCGTCTCACAATCTCAGTGATCGTAGAATCATATCGCTCCCTCGCCAGATAAATTCGATCGATTCGACGTCGCCCCGCCAGAAGCGCCTCCAGGACGGCATGAGGACCAACGAGGATCCCCTCGGTCATGATCGCGGTGCCTTAACGTGGGTCGCCTTGACGTACCAACGGACCCCATCGCCGGTATCGTCTACTACGATCCCCCGTTCGGCCAGCCAGGTTCGGATCGCGTCGGCGGTCGCCCAGTCCCTCTGATGACGGCAGTGAACTCGGTACGCCACGATAGCCTCAATCGTCTCCGCCGGCGGAGACTGGCCCGATTCAATTGCCATACGGACCCGTTCCTGCGCTGTGGCGAAGTCTTGGGCTGTGACCCGGAGGTCAGGTTTGGCTCGGGCAACCTCCACCGCGACCGTATCGGACATTCCAACACAACCGCTTACAGTGATCTCCCGCACCCTGCTGGTGTCCGCTTCGTCCTCAACCCCTTCGAACAAGCCGCCCAACACCGACCCCAATGTTCGTAATGTCTCTCCCCCCAGGCCCAACGCATACACAAGCGATTGCCTCGGTGTCTCATCGGCATCGGTCAGGGCGACATTGATATCCCTGGTCAGACCAAACAACGCGGCGAGCGCGCGAGGCGTATTGAAATCATCATCCATCGCACCCGTAAACTCCTGCTCGGCCGCGTGTATCCGGTCGACAAGGGGCAGAGAATCCATGCGTGCAGGGTCGGCTTTTGGACTCGGGATATTTCGGATACGTCGAACCTGATGAAGGACAATACGGAATCGTTCCTCTGCCGCCCTGGCGTTATTCAGCGCATCCTCCGAAAAATCTACGGGGGCCCGGTAGTGCGTTCCGAGTAAAAACAGCTTCAGCGCACACGGACTGATCTGTTCAAGGAGTTCGCCGACCGCCAGGACATTGCCGAGCGACTTGGACATCTTCTCGGCGCGGATGTTGACGAATCCGTTATGGACCCAGTACCGGGCAAACGGTTTGCCGGTTGCGCACTCCGACTGCGCAATCTCGTTCTCGTGGTGAGGAAAGATCAGATCGGCTCCGCCGCCATGAATGTCGAAACTTTCGCCCAGGTATTTCATCGACATGGCCGAGCACTCGATATGCCAGCCAGGCCGGCCGGGACCCCACGGACTGTCCCACGCCGGCTCTCCGGGACGCGATGCCTTCCATAACGCGAAATCGAGGGGATCACGTTTCCGCTGATCCACCTCAACCCGCGCCCCTGCCCGCAATTCGTCGAGACCCCGATGGGAAAGCTTCCCGTAATCGGGCGAGCGTCTGACCTCGAAATAGACGTCGCCATCGACCGTATAGGCGATCCCCTTCGCCATCAAGGCCTGTATGAGCGCGATCATTTCCGCGATATGGCGCGTCGCCCTCGGCTCTTCTGTGGGCGTTCGGAGACCAAGCGCCCTCATATCCCGGCGGTAGGCCTCGATCTGCTCCTCCACTAACGATTCGCGCGACCGTCCCAACTCCGCAGCCCGCCGGATGATCTTATCATCCACATCCGTATAGTTGCGTACGTACACCACACGATAGCCCCGGTACTCCAGGTAGCGCCAGACCACATCGAAGGTCAGCGCCGCGCGCGCGTGGCCGATATGGGCGCGGTCGTAGACGGTCGGACCACAGGCGTACATCCGTACGGTGCCGGGCATACACGGATCAAAGACCTCTTTTTTCTGCCGTAAGGTATTGTAGATCGTCAACGCCATGCGACTGTTTCGCGATCCTCCAAGCTATTCGAGGCGCTGCAGCGATGCCACGGCAAGCGCGGCAATACCCTCGCCTGCCCCGAGCGTCCCCACCCGATTGGCGGTCGTCGCCTTGACACTGACGCGCTCAACAGGGGCATCTACGCTGACCGCAAGGTTCACCCGCATCTGTGTGATGAATGAGGCAAGCCTTGGCGCCTCTGCGATGATGGTGGCATCGATGTGATTGACCAGATAGCCGAGCGCCTTCACCCGTTGGAAGGCCTCCCTGAGGAGCAACAGGCTGGATACATCCTTATATCGAGGGTCGTTCGTCCCGAAGCATGAACCGATATCGCCGGCGCACGCCGCGCCCAGCAGGGCGTCGATCACCGCATGGGCCAGCGCATCCGCGTCCGAATGGCCCTCGAGCCCTTTGTCGAAGGGGATCTCCACCCCGCCGAGGATCAGGCGCCGACCGGCTACCAGCGGGTGCGTATCAAACCCGAGGCCGACCGTCATTGGATCATCCGTCGTCTGAGAATCAGATCGGCCAGCGGCATATCCTCTTCACCGGTAATCTTGAGGTTCTCGTAACTTCCCCTGACAACTCTGACTCGCCCCCCGACCCGCTCCACCAGCGCGGCATCGTCGGTGGCTGCGGCACCCTGTTCTCGACCGGCTCGATGAGCCCGCATCAGGAGCTCGTATCGGAAGACCTGTGGGGTCTGGATCGACCAGAGCTGCCCCCTCGGCAGCGTCTCGATCACCACCCCGTCGAGATCGACCCGTTTGATCGTATCGACAACCGGCACAGCCGCTACCGCCGCACCCGTTTCCTTCGCAGCCTCGACGGCGGACAGCACGACCTCGCGCGAAACGAAAGGGCGAACGCCGTCGTGGACCAGTACCAGATCCGTCGTCGCCTTCGCCCGCTGTAGACCGTTATAGACCGAATCCTGCCGCGTCTGTCCTCCCTGCACGACCTCCGTCTCCAGGTCGATCCCGGCCAGCGCCAGCGCCTCCCGACCCCTCGACTCTTCTCCGGCCGGAACGACAACGATCATAGCCGCAAGCACATCGGATGCTGCCAGCGACCGCAATGTGTGGCTGAGTATGGGCAGGCCGTTCAGCGCAATGAACTGTTTCCTGACCGCCCCCCCGAATCGAAGTCCCGCCCCCCCGGCGGGCACAATGGCAGTGACATGCATAGAGGTTGGGGGTTGGGGGTTGGGGGTTGGGGGCAGATCCTAAGGTTGTTCCCTCTACCCTAACCCCTATCCCCTATACCCTGTCTTTACGCGGCTTCGGCCTCTTCCTTCAGACGTGAGAAGATCATGCGTCCGGCCGTCGTCGGCAGCACCGTGGTGACGCGCACATCGACCGTCTGGCCGATATATCGACGACCGCTGTCGACCACGACCATTGTGCCGTCATCAAGGTAGGCAATTCCCTGATTGTACTCCTTCCCCTCTTTCAGGACGTGGACCTGCATCTCTTCACCAGGCAGGACGACGGGTCGCAGCGCATTCGTGAGCTCATTGATGTTCAACACACCGATCCCGTGCAGACCGGCGACCTTATTCAGATTAAAATCGTTGGTGACCACCTTGGCGTTGAGCGCCTTGGCCAGTGCGACCAACTTCGCGTCCACCTCGCGGATATCCGGAAAATCCATATCACTGATCTCGACATGGACGTCCACCTTTTTCTGGATTTTCTGCAGAATATCCAATCCTCGACGACCGCGGTTACGTTTCAGCGGGTCGGATGAATCGGCGACCTGCTGCAACTCCCGCAAGACAAATTGGGGCACGACGAGCGTTCCCTCCACAAAACCGGTCTCACAGATATCGGCAATCCGGCCGTCGATGATGACCGAGGTGTCGAGGATCTTCGTGGCCTTACCGCGCGGCTTTTCTCTGAACGCCCGAACCACGCCCGATACGCTGAACCCCGGGCTTTTCTCGATGGCGATGACCGCCCCCAGGTACGCCGCCCCGATAGTAATGATAGTGTGCATCGTCTCAGCGATATACGGGGGAAGAAAGTGCAGAAATCCGGAAATAGCATTGAAGAAGAGTTCAGCCAGACCAAGACCCAGGGCAAATCCGATAATACCGCTGACGATGACCTGTAAAGACATTTGACGAAACTTGCGCTGCAGGACCATCACAATGATGCCGCAGGAGGCCCCTAATAGGAGGCCGGCTATACTGAGCAACCACTGATACGGCTCTACGGCAGCCCGCGAGGCGAGATAGAAGCCGATTGCCGCCCCTCCGACGATCATTGGAAGACCAACGCGATAGTTGTAATCGTTCAAATCGATCACCCCCTCTCATACGTGTCGATGACCATTTCTATGGTCGTTAGCTGTGGTTGGTTACCGCCTGTTCGACAAGCGCTCGTGCCGTCTCCTGATCGATCCCGGAGGCGTGCGAGATCTCGCTGACGATCAGCCTTCGGACATTCTCGAGCATCGTCTTCTCGCCGAACGACAGACTCCGGTCCCTCTGGAGCAGGATTAGCTTCCGCAAAACCAACGCAACCTCAAAGACCGATCCGGTCCTGATTCGTTCCAGATTATCCTTGAACCTTCGATTCCAGTTAGAGCTGATTTCCAGATCGTTCTTCTGCAAGATAGCCAGCACCTTCGGAATCTCCGACGGTTCGATGACCTCTCGAAGGCCGACACGTTTTGCGTTCTTTGTAGGAACCAGTATGGTCATACCGTTCCCAATGATCCGAACGATGTAGAAACGCTGCAGTCCGCCCCCGACCTCTTTCTTTTCGATGGCCTCGATCCATCCGACACCGTGGGTCGGATAGACCACTTTTGTCCCGGTACGGTACATTCTTAACACTGAATTTTAGCAGGGATATCCGGTCCAGTCAAAATATTCCCGCGAAAACAGTAATAGGTTCTTATAACTCGCTATCGTCTATCACGATCGACGATGGTAAACATATGTGTGACGTTGTGATACAACAGGCAGACTGATAGTGACAATGGCAATTTACCCGTTCTGTAGTTGATTGTGCTTCTATCCTGTGTGTCGTGTCGCCAAATGCTCGGTCAACTCCTCCAGCGTGCCCAGCCCGCTCACCCGTAACGTGGCGCAGTCGGGCATGGTCCGGCTCAGGTTGTGCCGGGGCATCAGGCAATACGACAATCCGAGCCGGGCGGCCTCATCGAGCCGTCGCTCGGCCATTGGTACAGCCCGAATCTCACCGGCCAGCCCGATCTCACCGAACACGCAGAGTCCCGGATCGAGCGGCAGGTTCCTCGCGCTTGAGAGGACGGCCGCGGCGATCCCGAGATCGGCGGCGGTCTCGCCGACCCTGACACCCCCCACTACGTTGACATAGACATCGCACGCGCTGAGTGCAAGACCCAGCCGCTTTTCCAGGACCGCCAGCAGCAGAATGCCCCGGTTGCCGTCGACGCCATTGAATACCCGTCTGGCGATCGGCGCGCCTGGAGCGGCCACCAGCGCCTGCAGTTCCACAAGCAACGGTCGGCTCCCCTCCAGGGTCGGAATCACAACCGAGCCGGGCGCCCCCGACGGGCGCTGCGCAAGAAAGAGCTCCGACGGATTGGCGAGTTCCCGTAGACCGGACGCCGTCATTTCGAGTACGCCGATCTCCGGCGTTGGGCCAAATCGGTTCTTGACCGTCCGCAACAGTCGGTGAATCTGGTGTCCCTCCCCTTCGATGAACACGACGGCATCGACCAGGTGCTCCATCGCCTTCGGGCCCGCAATGGCCCCCTCCTTCGTGATATGGCCGATGATCACGGTACTGATCCCCTTCTCCTTTGCCAGCGTCATCAGCCGAACGGCCGCTTCGCGAACCTGACTGAGACTGCCGGCAGGGGATTCCAGGTCATCAGAGACGATAGTCTGAATAGAATCGATAACCAGGATGGTCGGCCGAATACGGTCGGCCTGGTCGACAATCGTGTGGAGGGAGGTCTCAGCAAGAAGCAACAGCCGATCGGAAAGCGGACCCAATCGGCTCGCCCTGGACCGGGTTTGCTGAGGCGATTCCTCGCCGGAGACGTAGAGGACCACCCCATCCCGCTGAGCGATCTGCATCGACGCCTGAAGGAGCAGGGTCGACTTGCCGATCCCGGGATCGCCGCTCACGAGTACAAACGAGCCGGGAACGATTCCGCCCCCCAGCACACGATCCAGCTCGGTCAGGCCGGTGCTCATCCGGTCACGCGCCATGCCGTCTACGGCGGTAATCGGCGTCGCCCGATGCGGCGCCGATGAGGCCCCGTCACGAGAACCGCCGCGCCGCTCGACCGTGGTACGCTCCTCTAACAGGCTTGACCACTCCCCGCAATCGGGGCAACGGCCCATCCAGCGGGCCGTCTGGTACCCGCAGCTCTGACAGAGGTAATGGCTCTGGGTCTTGGCCATTGCGCCTCGCTACCCGCAGCCGCACGTCGAACACCGTTCACCGTTCAACATTGCATGTTGAACGCCGAACCATACGCGCGTCACATCTCCTCGGTCTCATCAGGCTCGTGGTGGATAAGGTCAAGCGAGCCGAACTTCACATATTCCCGCAGGAAGGCCAACTCAACCGTTCCGGTCGGGCCGTTGCGTTGCTTGGCGATGATGATCTCGGTCTTGGTATCCCGTTCCGGATCCGGGGCCCCGGCCTTCCTGGCCTGATAGTAGCCCGGCCGGTACAGGAAGACCACGACATCCGAATCCTGCTCGATGGCACCCGATTCTCGCAGGTCCGAAAGCTGGGGGCGCTCCCGCTCTTCGGTCCGCCGTGCGAGCTGCGACAGCGCCACCACCGGGACCTTCAGCTCCTTCGCCATCGCCTTCAGGGCCCGGCAGATCTCCGACACCTCCTGCTGACGATTCTCGGACCGTGAGCGACCCGAGATAAGCTGGAGATAGTCGATCACCACCATCCCGATATTCTGTTCGGCCTTCAGTCGCCGCGCCTTGGCGCGCAGCTCGATGACCGACAGGGCCGCCGAGTCGTCAATATAGATGGGCGCCTCTGACAGGTGGCCGGCCGCATTGGTCAGCTTCGGCCAGTCGCTCTCCCGCAGCCACCCTGTTCTGATCCGATTGGAATCGACCTCAGCCTCGGCGGAGAGCAGTCGCTGGACGACCTGCTCTTTCGACATCTCTAGACTGAAGATGCCGACCGGAATCTGTTCGTCGATGGCGGCGTTTCGCGCGATGTTGAGGGCGAAACTGGTCTTGCCCATCGAGGGGCGGCCGGCGATGATGATCAGTTCCGACGGCTGCAGGCCGGCGGTTTTCTGGTCAAGATCCTCAAACCCCGTAGGCACCCCGGTGACCTGCGTCCGGCGATCGAACAGCTTCTCCACCTGTTCAAAGGTGTCCTTCAAGATCGATTTGAGGGGCAGGAAGGCGCGCCGCACCCGATCCTCCGACAGCTCGAAGATCTGCTGCTCGGCCCGCTCGAGCACCTGATCCGCCTCCTCCTGATCGGCAAAACCGAGTCCCACAATGTCGGTGGCAACCGCGATCAACTGGCGCATGAGCGCCTTGTCGCGGACGATCCTCGCGTGGTAGGCCACGTTCGCGCCTGTGGGCACGGCATCCACTAATGAGGCGAGGAACGCCGACGAGCCCACCTCGTCGAGTTCGCCTCGACGACGCAACTCGTTCGTGATCGTGATCAGATCGACCGGTTCACCCCGCCCGAACAGTCCGGTGGCGGCGGCAAAGATCTTCCGATGCGCGTCCCGGTAGAACTGCTCCGGCCGCAGCAGCTCGAGGCACTTCAGAAAGGCCTCGTTGCTCTGCAGGACCGCCCCGAGGACCGACAATTCGGCCTCCAGATTCTGCGGCGGAACCCGCTCTGCGGCCGCCTCTCGCCGGTCCAGGGTCGACTCCCGCATCACGCGTTGAGCCACCGACTCAGCCCTCTTCGCGCTCGACTGTCAGCCGAAGCTCGCCGACAACCTCTGGGTGCAGGCGGATGGGAACGGTGTAGCTGCCAAGCGCCTTGATCGGCTCCTGCAGGACGATCTTTCTTCGATCCATCTCCAGTCCCTGCGCGGCCAGGGCGGCACAGATATCCTGGTTGGTGACGGCGCCGAACAGCCGGTCGTGCTCGCCGGCCCGGCGCGCGATGACGCAGTGCAATTCGGCGATTCGACCGGCCGTCGCCTCCGCCGCGCGGCGAAGCCGCGTCTCGCGCTCGGTATTCTGTCGCAGCAGGTGATGCAGCGACTTCAGATTGGCGGATGTGGCCTCCACGGCCTTACGCGTCGGGATAAGAAAATTCCGGGCATACCCGTTCGCCACCTCAACCTGATCACCGGCGGCGCCCACCTTTTCCACCTGTTCCAAGAGAACGATCTTCATCAGTCTCTGACCTCCTCGTCCTGTTTCACCCGCCGCGCGCTATGCGTCAGGGGATGTCGGAAGCGAATGCCGACGAAAGACAACCCAAATGTCAAACAGACCGACCAATGCCACGAGCAGCAACAGCAGGGGCTGAAGCAAGAGCAGCGCAACACCCAGAAGTCCAATAAACGGCGACAGCCTCAGCCGGCGTATCCAGAACACGGCAATCGCCAATCCCTGCAGAAAATAGACCGTCATCATGACCAGCAGCCCGTTGAACCCGATCTCCTTCGCGATCGGCAAACCGCTCAGCAGCAGGGCCGCCGACCCGATAAACGCCCACACCAGCCAATCGGGAACCCTCCAGGTAAAGCTTGGGATCGGACGTCCGGCGATCGCAACCTCGGCTGCACCCCTGCGCGCCAGAAAGAAATTGGCCGATGTGCTGAGCAACGCCGCCGCAATAAAAAGACCGGGCGCACTGGTCAGCAGAAACGTCCGCACCTCCTCGACCGATCCAAATAACGGCCCCACCTCGTCCGGCGCGATGCCCATCTTGCCGTACACCTCCATCGCGTCTCGTACGGCGATATCGAGACGATGGGTCAGGAAATCCAGCATCGATCCCCCTGTGCTCCATGCCGCGAGGAGCAGGCCGACCAGACCGCCCATCAGGACGGTCAGGCTGCCCAAGGCGACCGATGCCTCCGGCGCCCATCGACGGCGGATCGCCTCCGCCAGCACCAACGCCGGAAGACCGAACTGAACGTAGAAGAACCAAGCGTATCCCGGACCCACGAGCGCGGCAACACCGATCCCGACGGACACCATCCCGACGAGCGCGATAACCCGGCCGATTTTCAAGGAGAGGAGAATAAGCGGGAGGGGGGTCAGCAGGCTAAAGAAACTCCCGGCGACCGGGATCACCCCGCCGGCCAGCGCGAGGATCAGAGACGCGAGGCACAGGGCGACGCCCTGCACGAACGTCCCGATCGATCCCTCGTTCATCGAACGTTTATCGTCTCTCCCATCGCGGCGTTCCGTCAGCCCTTCCGGTTCAAAGCAGATCGGCCGCAAATGGGAGCAATGCGATGCTGCGGGCCCTCTTGATGGCCCCGCCCAACTGGCGCTGGTGACCCGCGCAGTTTCCGGAAATCCGTCGGGGGATAATCTTTCCCCGGTCCGTAATGAAGTTCCTCAGCCGCTTGGCGTCCTTAAAATCGACGACCTCGATCTTGTCGACACACCACTTGCAGACCTTTTGTCGTCGAAAGTTCCGTCGCTTTTTCAGCATCCGTCGTCACCTCCTTCAGTCTGATCGTGTGTCAGAACGGCACCTCGTCATCGCCGGATCGCGGCGGCTCCTCCTCGGCGACTGCCGCATCCTTCCGCCCGCCGACAAATTGGACCCGCTCCGCCACCACCTCATATTTGCTCCGTTTCTGACCGTCCGGCGTTTCCCATGATCGTTGCTGGAGTCGACCCTCAACCAGCGCTTGACGTCCCTTGCTCAGAAACTCCGCGCAGGTCTGCGCCTGCTTGTCCCAGACGACGACAGTGATGAAGCAGGTCTCCTCCCGCCGTTCCCCGCCCTTGGTCGTGAACGATCGGTTGACCGCCAGATCGAAATTGCAGACGGTCATCCCGCCCGGCGTATGCCGCAGTTCCGGATCCCGCGTCAGGTTCCCCAGCAAAATCACCTTATTGAAGCTCACCATTCTCCGCCTCCTGGGCAGCGGTTACGGGACTACCCTCGAGCGTCGCATGCGACTTCACCTTAAAGCGTCCTCTTCGAGGCTCCTCCGCCCTGACGACCGCCCCCTTCAGGATGGCCTCAGTGATTCGAAAGTGCCGCTCAAGGTCGGCTACTACGTCGCCGGGACCCTCCACCTTCATCAGGACGTACTGCCCCTCCCGCCGTTTCTTGACCTCGTAGGCGAGTCGCTTTTTCCCCCACTTCTGGATCTCCGGCACCTGTCCGCCCTTCTTGGCGACGACCTCTCGAACGGCTCCGATCTCCGTCTCGACGCCTTCCTCCGTAAGGGCCGGATCCACAATAACGATGACCTCATACCGGCTCACTCTCTTCACCTCCTTCAGATTTCGCCATGCGAGCCTGACGGATACCTCGAACATTGTATCGGTTCATCGCGGTCTCAAGCCCCTCGTGAACCAGCACCTCAACGGCATCAGCCGCCCGCTCTACCGCCCCCTGTATCCTCTCGCCTTCGTGCTTGTCAAAAGGCCCGAGGACATGGCTTACCGCATCCCGGCTCCCGTGAGGCCGTCCGATTCCCACCCGGACCCGAAGAAAGTCCGGGCTGCCCATCGCCTCGATCACGGAACGGACGCCACGATGTCCCCCATAACCGCCGCCGATCTTGACCCGAAGCAGGGACAACGGCAGATCCAGATCGTCATGGACGACGACAATCCGGCCGGGTTCGAGGCGTAAGCTCTGTTGCCATCGGGCAACACTGTCGCCGCTCTCGTTCATAAAGGTCAGCGGCTTCACCAGCAACACCTGACCTCCGTGCAGCAAACCCCTCCCATACAGCGAACGGTATCGACACCGTGTGAGGGGGACACCGATCCGATCGGCCAACGTATCTACAACCCAAAAGCCCGCATTGTGACGACTGAATTCATACTCCTGACCGGGATTGCCCAGGCCCACCACGATCCACAACACCGTCCCCCGCTAGGCCGTCGTACCGCCCTGCTACTTCCCTTCCTTGACCTCTTTGGCCTCCTTCTTACCGACCACCTCCGGCTCGGCCTGACCCTCCTCGGTAGCCGCCGCCCCTTCTGCCGCAACACGCTGAATCAATACCGACACCACGGGCCTGGCCGGGTCGTCAAGCACCCGGAGGTCTCCGGCTACGGTCAATTCGCGGACATGGATGGCGTGGCCCAGATCAAGCTGACTGATGTCTACCTGGATGTGACTCGGGATCGCCACGGGCAGACACTCGACGGTGACCTCACGCAGATGCTGCTCCAGGAGACCTCCCTTGATCTTGACCCCGACAGCCTCCCCCGACAGCCTGACGGGGACCTGCACCTTGATCTTCCGTTCCATGGAGACCTCGAGGAAGTCGGCGTGCAGCGGCCCGCCTCGTACTGGATCCCGCTGCAATTCCTTCAGCAGCACCGTCCTCGATGACTCGCCATTGCCGTCCAGCGCGAGGGTAATCAGGACGTTCTCGCCCGCCCCGGTCCCCAGCAACTTCATCATCTCCAGGGGATTGACGGCGACCGCCGTAGGCCCGGACAGACCTCCGTAGACGATAGCCGGAATCAGCCGTTGTCGTCGAAGCCTTTTCACGGCCCCCTTACCGACCTGCATTCGAACCTGCCCCTTCAGCACCGCGTGCTCCATCATACGCTCCTTCTTGTAACGCGCAGGCGGGACAATGTCTTGCGCCTGCGCCCCCATCGCTTCTCCCCCGTCAGACGAACAGGCTGCTGACCGATTCCTCCTTGTGAATGCGGCGGATGGCCTCGCCCAACAGGGGCGCCACCGAGAGGACCGTCAGCTTCTTGCATGTGCCGCTCTTCGGGAGGGGAATAGTATTCGTGACCACCACCTCTTCCAGCACCGATCCGTCGATCCGCTCTACCGCCGGGCCGGACAGCACCGGATGTGTGCACCCCGCGAAGATTCGCTTCGCCCCTTTTTCGAGAAGCGCCGGGACCGCCTGCGTCAGGGTGCCTGCGGTATCGATCATGTCGTCCACAATGATCACATCCCGCCCCTCGACATCGCCGACGATATGCATCACCTTTGCCTCGTTCGGACCGGTCCGCCGCTTGTCGATGAAGGCCAGCGGGCTGCCCAGACGCTTGGCGAACGCCCTCGCCCGCTCTACGCCCCCCGCATCCGGGGAGACGACCACCGCATCTTTTAGCCTCCGCTCCTCAAAAAACCGCAACAACACCGGGGTGGCGTACAGATGATCGACAGGGGTCGTAAAGAACCCCTGGATCTGTCCGGCATGAAGATCCATCGTCAAGACCCGATGGGCGCCGGCCGCCGTCAGCAGATCGGCCACCAGTTTCGCGGTGATCGGGACACGAGGCTGCACCTTTCGATCTTGCCGCCCATAGCCGTAGTACGGCATGACGGCGGTAATCCGCCAAGCCGACGCGCGCTTCAAGGCGTCGATGATCACCAACAGTTCCATGAGATTTTCGTTGACGGGTCGGCACGTCGGCTGAATGACGAAGACGTCGGCGCCCCTGACGTTTTCATAAATCTGGACCAGAATCTCGTCGTCGGCGAAGCGTGTGACCTCGGCATCGCCGAGCGGGATATCGAGGTAATCCGCGATCTCTTGCGACAAGGCCGGATTGGCGTTCCCGGAAAAAAGGATTAACCGATCAGACATCGGACACTCTCCGCATACCACATAGTTTCTCCTGCCCCTCTGCGCCCGACAGCCGCCTGCCGCCTACTGGCTGGGGGGCGAGGACTCGAACCTCGATGTGCAGATCCAAAGTCTGCCGGATTACCCTTATCCGACCCCCCATATGGACGCAATACATTGCGCCCCTACGTGGGCGCATCCTAGGGCGCAATCAATTGCGCCCCTACGTCATGAACAACGGATTCTTTTCCAAGGTGCGGCAGGCAACCGCGGCAATTCCGCTCTCGATCAAACTTGACGCGACCTGCCTGGCCGTCTCGGCCTCCCGCATGATGCCGAAGACCGTGGGTCCGCTGCCGCTGACCAGGACCGGGCTCGCACCCCGCAGCAACAGCCGCTGTTTAAGATCGGCGACCGGCGGGTAGGCCTCAAGCACGACATCTTCCAGGCGGTTGAAACAGTACGACAGCGCCGCCTCCTCCTGTCCGGACTCAACCAAACCACGCATTGTAAACCCGGCCTTCTCGGATGTCAACGGCAATCTCAGACGGCGGTAGACCGACGCCGTCGAGATTTCCATCCCCGGGTTGGCGATGACCAACCACCGGGGCGCCAGCGCGGCCAACTCTTCGACACGCTCCCCTCGACCCCGTACAAATGCCGCTCCACGACAAAAGAACAGAGGGACGTCGGAACCCAACTCGGCGCCGAGACACGTCAGCTCCTCATGAGGCCACCCCAAGTCGTAGAGAAGGTTCAGGCCCCATAGGGTCGCCGCCGCGTTGCTCGACCCCCCTCCCATCCCCCCGGCGACAGGGATGTGCTTCTCGATCCGGATGTCGACCCCGCCATGGACCCCGCTGTGGCGCAACAGCAGATCGGCCGCCCGATGGCACAGGTTCTCAGGCCCGACCGGGACCTTGGGATCCTTCACCCGAATGGTTATCCCGCTCGTACGACGCTCCAGGATGATGGTATCGCACAGCTCGGTCAACGCGACGATCGAGCAGATCTCATGATACCCATCGTCGCGCCGTCCAAGGACCTCGAGAAAGAGATTGATCTTGGAGGGAGAGGTCAGCGTAATCTGCTTCATCGCCTACGGCAACCCGAACAACGGCGCCATGCCCGCATCGAGATTCACCACCTGCGCGCCCTGAGCCGGCTCGGGGAGTTGAAACAGCTCGCGCGGCAACTCGGGATTCAGGGTATAGGATCGGTACGACACCTCCACTGCCGCTTGTTTCATGGGGTCCTCGAGTAGAAGCGCACGTAATCCGTGGGTCGCGGGAGCAAACTGAAATCGCAGGCGGAGTGTTGTCCCCTCATACAACTCCCCTCTCAGGAGGCTCAGGTCGTCGTCGGATACCCACAGACGCTGGGTAAAAGACAACTCCTGTCCTCGCAGCAGGTACGCGCCATTGTCATCCGGGCCGTACAGTTCCGTTGTCTCCATCTGAATCGCAAGGGGCGGCAGGCCGAGCAACAACCGGACCAACTGGGCCGGCGCCACGCGGAATCCTGTCACCCTGGCGACGTTGGCGGGGGTCGCACTCCCCTCGACAAAGACATTCTGCAACAGCGCGTGCGCGATCAGTCGACGGCCGTCGCTCACGATCACCAGCGACGTCAACCCGCCCCAGCCGATGCTCTCCAGTCGAATCCGACCGGACCGCTCGGCGACCACCGCCTCCTGCCGATACTCGCGCACCCCTGCGCGACGAACCGTCAGATCGAGGACGGCTTGCAGACTTGTGACCGTCGCCTCGCGCTCCCGCAAGGGTCGAAGGATCTCGCGGACAACCGGCGGCGAAGGGCGCAGCAGGTCCCCCTGTTCCGGAACCAGATTGACCGTATAGGCGGCGCATCCGCCCAGCGCGACCGCCGCGACGAGCACAACGAGGCGCCGGAACAGGCAACCCGTCACCGGCTCTCCCGAGACAGCACCTCCCTGGCCTTGCCCAGCTTCTGCCGCACCGCCTCGTTGGTGCCGTCGATGGCCAGCGATCGCTCCCACTCTCTGATCGCCTCGGAGACCATCTGCTTTCTGAAATAGACGTCGCCGAGGTGTTCGAAGATTGTGGGATCCTCCGTCTTGGTGAGATCCGCGGCGCGCTTGAGCTCCACAAGGGCCTCGTCAATCATCCCCTGCTTATAGTAAGCCCAGCCCAGGCTATCCACGAACGCCCCGTTGTCGGGTTGAAGCTCCAACGCCTTCCTGACCAGCGCCACCGACTCATCCAGCCTAATCCCCTCATCGGCAAACATGTATCCCAGGTAGTTGTACGCATCGGCATTCTTCGGATCGACAGCCAACAGCCTGCGAAAGGTTGTCTCGGCCTTATCGATCTGGCGACTTCGCTCAAAGGCCGAGCCGAGTTGATACAGATAGGCGGCATTGCCGGGATCCAGACCGAGCGCACGCTCAAGCTGCGCGATAGCCTGCGCATAATGTTTTTGCTGGAAATAGATCAGGCCCAACAGGTACGGAATGCTGCCCTCATTCGGCCTGAGGGCGCCCGCCATCGAGAGCAGGTCGCCGGCCTCGGCATACCGTTCCTTCCGACTCAGGATATAGCCGCGGTGGAACAGTGCATCCGGATACCGGGGATGATCCTTGGGGATCCGCGCCAGCTCTTCGAGGGCCTCATCGGGTCGCTTGCCGTCCTCGAGGGCCAGCCCCAGATAGTAGCGAACCTCGTGGTTGCCCGGTTCCTGCCGAAGAATGTCCTGGAAGGCGGTAATGGCCTCGTCATACGCCCGCTTTTCATAGTAGATAAATCCGATCCGTAGGCGAAGCGCGGTGTTGCTCGGTTCTTGTTCGAGCAGCCGTCGATACTCGATCAACGCGGCGTCGAGGTCCTTCTGTCGCAACAACAGGTGGGCCACACGCTCCCGAAGCGCGGTGTTGCTCGGGTCTTCACCCAGCGCGCGTTGGTATATCTCCCTGGCCTCGTCCAATCGCCCCTGGGCCTCAAGACTCATCCCGAGCGCCGCCAACGCCGCATCGAACTCCGAATCACGTTCCAGGACCTCCCGAAAGATCTGGGCGGCCTGCTCCGGCTGCCCCTCTTCCAGGTAGAGACGACCAAGGTTGTACCGCAGTACCAGCGAGTTTGGATCCATGTTCAGGGCTCTCCGGTAGACGGCAACCGCCTCCTCCGCTCTCTTGGCCTCTCTGTACAGGACCGCGAGCTGCATGTAGGTCTCGATGCGGTTGGGGTCCAGGTCGACCGCCTCGCGGAGGTATCGTTCGGCGACCGACAGGTTGTGCAGGCTCTGATAGACGGCGGCCAGCAGCAGGCGCGCGTGGAGGTTCTTCGCATCAAGGGCGAGCGCATCCTCGCCCGTATTGATCGCGCTTCGGACATCGCCCCGTTTTATATACAGGGCCGCCAAATGATTGTGCATGGCGACAGATCGAGGATCGACCTGGAGTGCCGCCTTCTGCCATGCGATAGCGGTCTGATAATCGCCGGTCTGCGCCGCGAGAAGGCTTCTCATGAACCGGTAGTACGCCTCGGGCTTGCCCTCTTCTTTCTCTGCTGCCGTGGACACAGACGTGGCGGCGACCCCAGATCTCGAACGTTTTGTCGCCGGTTCGGGCCCAGCCGTTTGTACGGCCGCGCACCCCTGGCCGAACAGCGCCAGGACCAGCCACACGGCGAGCCGGTGTCGGATTCGCCCTTCCTCTCTCATACTCATCCACACTCCTCATACATACCGCTGCGGACCGTCGAACGTCCCCGCCCCGCAGCGGCCGTTTCGAGCCTAGCAGGTCCGGCGGGCGGAGTCAACGCCGAATCCCTCACGCCGAATCCCTCAGACGACCGGCTGTGCGTCCGCCCGTCAAGGACCGCCAGCAATGCGTCCCGGCCCTCCTCGGACCGCGCAGAAAACGGGATGATGCGGGCGTCGACCACGCCCAAGGCCTGGGCCGCGGCAGCGATCTGCGCACCACGGGCGCTGCGCCGCAGCTTATCGATCTTGGTCAGCACGGGGATCCACTCCAGCGACAGCTCGTCCAACAGACGCCTCATCTGCAGATCCCGCTCCGTCACTCCCTGGCGCGCGTCGAGCAGCACCACCACGGCCCTGAGGCTGCGACGCGCGGCGAGATAGCCCTCGATCAGGGGTCCCCACGTCCGTCGAATGGCGTCGGGCGCCTTCGCGTAACCGTAGCCGGGCAGATCGACCAGGTAGAAGTCCCGGTTGATCAGAAAGAAATTGAGCAACTGTGTCCTTCCCGGCACGGCGCTGACGCGGGCTAATCCACGGCGCCGCAGCAGACAGTTGATCAGCGACGACTTCCCGACATTGGAACGGCCCACCACCGCGATCTCCGCTCGCGGTTCACGCGGGAGCTGAATAAGCGACGATACGCTTCTGACGAACTCGGCGGTCCTGATAATCACGATGCCAGTATAGCACAGCCTGTCCCCGCCGGTCCTTTGTTCTTGACCTCATCGGCCCGGCGTGCTAGTCATGGAGGCGCCTGGCAAACGGATGGCGGGTGAGGGGTATCCCAACAGGGAGGGTGCATGGCTCGAATTGCGGTACTGGCCGGCGACGGCGTAGGCCCGGAGATTATCCGGGAGGGGGTAAAGGTATTACGACACGTCGGCGCGCTGTTCGATCTCCCCCTGACGCTTGAAGAGGGAACAGTCGGGGGTGCGGCCATCAACCGGTGCGGGGTTCCACTTCCGCCGGATACCTTGAGTCTCTGTCGCGCCTCCGATGCGATTCTGTTCGGGGCGGTCGGCGGACCGCAGTGGGACGATCTGCCGGTCGATCATCGGCCGGAGCGCGGCCTGCTCGCATTACGGAAAGAGTTGGGGCTGTATGCCAATCTCCGGCCGGTCAAGCTGTTCGCCCCGCTCGTCGACGCCTCGCCGCTCAAGCGCGAGGTCATCGAGGGGGTTGATCTGCTGGTCCTCAGGGAGCTGACCGGTGGCCTGTACTTTGGCGAACCGAAGGGGATCGG
Source organism: Candidatus Methylomirabilota bacterium (assembly GCA_003104975.1). Classification (NCBI taxonomy): domain Bacteria; phylum Methylomirabilota (SeqCode); species Candidatus Methylomirabilota bacterium. The sequence continues at coordinate 64,173 of PQAM01000009.1, read as the reverse complement.
TCCCGCCCACGACGGGAACGGCGAACGAGCCGTCGATACCCTCAGTTACACGACCTGCGAAATTGAGCGGATCGCCAGAATCGGGTTTCAGATTGCTGCGCGGCGTCGCAAGCGGCTGACCTCCGTCGATAAGGTGAATGTGCTGGCCAGCTCCCAGCTCTGGCGTCGCGTGGTCGTCGATACCGCCAAGGCGTTTCCGGACATCGAGCTGGACCACATGCTGGTGGATAACTGCTCCATGCAACTGATCCGTGACCCTCGGCGCTTTGACGTGGTGCTGACCGAGAACACCTTCGGCGACATCCTGAGCGATGAGGCCGCCATGCTTGCCGGCTCCATCGGGATGCTCCCCTCCGCCAGCCTGGGGGACGGACCGGGTCTGTATGAACCGATCCATGGCTCCGCCCCGGATATTGCCGGGCAGGATACGGTCAACCCCCTGGCCACGATCCTGTCGACCGCCATGCTCCTGCGGTATTCGCTCCACTGCGAGGCGGCGGCAACGGCTGTCGAAACGGCTGTCGGTCGGGTCCTCGATGACGGCTACCGAACCCTCGATATCCGGGAACCCAGTCCGACACGTCTTGTCGGTACGGCGCAGATGGGCGATCTCGTCGTCGAGCGTCTTGTCATTTGACCTGGCTCAGCCGCTCCTTCGCCCGTCTCGCCTCCTGCGACTTGGGGTACTGCTTCAGCAGGTTGTCGAGGACCGTCCGCGCCTTGGATTTGTCCCCGATCTCCAGATAGGCCAGCCCCTGCTTCAGCATGGCGCTCGCAACCTTCGGATTATCCGGATGTTGCTTGACGAGCAGCGCAAACTCCCTGATCGCCTGATCGTAGGCCTTCTGACTGTAATACGACTCGCCAAGCCAGTAGCGGGCATTCGGGGCGAGACTGGAGTTGGGGTAGATCTCGAGATGATTTCGAAAGCCGCTGATCGCCAGATCGTACTCGCCCTTCGCGTAATCGTTCAGGGCATTCCGATACAGCTCATCCGCGCTCCCAACCCTTGGCGCCGGTTTCGTCGTCTGGGCCGGAGGTAGAGCCGGTTCGGTCGTCCGTCCGGCAGACACAGCCGGTGCGGTCTCCGGAACCGGCGCCTGGGTCGCGGGCGTCGGCGAAATCGGGGGGGGCGTCGTGATCGAGGCCACCGCGGGGGCCACCGGCCGGGGCGCCGCGCGGGACGAACCAGGACCGGTGATCGGTTTGCCCTTTCCTGTTTTTCTGGCCTCGGTCAGGGCGAGCTGTGCGGTCGCATTGATCTGTTCGATCGCGGCGTTGGTCTGCTGGGCCATCTGCTGAAGCGCCGCCGTCACCTGTTGAGCGGTCTGCTGGGACGCGGCCGACGCCTGGCGGGCTACGGCCGCCGCCTCCTGCGCAGCCGCGACCGCCTGACCGGTCTGCTTATCCGATCCGGCCAGCCGTTGTCCGATCTGATCAAGACGACGCCCCAGCTCATCGACCCGTCGGTTGGCCTCCGTGATGCCATGACCGGTCCCTTCCGTCTGCCCCTGGGACAGGCGGACACTGGTAGCCAATTCATCCAACTTGACCGTGAGCGCGGCCTGAGACTGAAGGAACGCCTGTCGTTCCTGGACCGTCTTCGCTGATTGGCTCTTGAGCTCCGCCTCCGCCCTCCCCAGCTTTTCCTCCAGGACCGCCCTGGTCCGTTCGCTCTTCTCCAGACGGTCCTCGATCCTCCGCAGGCGGTCCTCCATGTGCTGCCGGGTTCCCGCGACAGCCGCCACCTCGCCCCGCATGGCGTCCACATCCTGCTGCACCATCCGCAGCGGCAGGTCGCCCTCACATCCTACCGTTAACATCCCGAGGGCTGCCGCCGCCGATAAGTAATACCGTCTCATGCGCGAGGCCCCGCAATCAGTCTATCGGATGATTCGTCATTTTACGCCGACGGTAAAGTGCGCCCGCCGATTCCACCTCCAGGCGGATTCGTCGTGCCCGAGCACAAAGGGTCGCTCCTTGCCATAGCTGATCGTATTGATCCGATTTGTCGCGATCCCGGCGGCAACCAGGTAGTCTCGCGTAGCCCTGGCGCGTCGTTCGCCCAGCGCAAGGTTATACTCGCTGGAGCCACGCTCGTCGCAGTGACCTTCGATGGTCAACTTGGCCGCAGGGTTGTTCCTGAGCCATTCGACATTCTCATTCATCAGCTTCCGCGAATCGTCTCGAATGGCGGACTGATCGTAGTCGAAATAGATGTCTTTCAGCGCCGTCGCCGCCGCCTCGGCGGCCGCATCCGGTCTGATCTCCGCCTCGGCGATTCTCGCCTCTGGCGCCGCACCGGTCTCGGAGGGCAGCTTGGCCTCCGGCGTCTGGACCGCAACCTCAGTGGGGGACTTCTCCTCTGGGGTAGCCACTTTTGGCGCCGGCGTACTCATCTCAGCCGGCGCTGCCGGCCTCGGAACCGTTTCGACCACTTCCGGCCGTTTCGGACAACCGGCCAGCAACGTTGCCATCAGCGCCAATGTTATGGTGGAACCGACCCCTATCCGCTGCGTCCATCTCATCTCCATATCCCTCCTCTTATTCTCGCCAACGATCAGTTCTGCACTGTTCTCCAAATTTCTTCGCCACATCGTTACGATATCTTCTGGAAGGGGCTCCCTCGGATATCGTCTGAGTTACACCCCCTACCCTCCAAGTGGGGGCGAGGGAGTCTTTAGCCTGGAACCACCCGGTAGGACGCTGTCCTCGCCTATGGCGACCAGTCGGCGAGGTAGTTTTCGCCTCCGCTCCTGGTCACCTGTCGCTGATTCGATCCGTCGGCCCGCATCATGTACAGGTGCCGAGACCCGTTCCGCGTCGAGGTGAAGAGAATGTGCCGACCGTCAGCCGACCACGACGGCTCCTCGTTGTGACGCGAGCTTGCAGTCAACTGTATGAGTCCAGTCCCATCGGGACTGATCAGAAAGATATCGAAGCTGCCGCGCGCCTTGCCTACAAAGGCGATCTTATCTCCGCGCGGAGACCATCGAGGCGACACGCTATAGTCTCCGGCCCCGAAGGTCAGACGCCGAATATTCGTCCCCTCAATATCCATGACATAGATCTGAGGCGTCCCACCCCGATCCGAGCTGAACACAATCTGCCGCCCGTTCGGCGCGAACGATGGAGAGATATCGATATGCGGCCCATGCGTCAGTTGACGAAGTCCGGTCCCGTCCGGCCTGATCATAACGAGATTGGTGCCGGTCCTGCTGCTCATGGAAAAGACCAGCCATTTACCGTCCGGAGACCACGCCGGGGCTACATTGAGTCCCGGATTCGATGAGATCTTCTGACGCCGTCCGGTCTCCAGGTCAATGACAAACAGGTCGGGATTCCGGTCACGATAAGAAGTGTAGGCGATCTTCTTGCCGTCCGGAGACCATCGCGGGGAGAGGTTGATGGAGTGATTACCGGTGATCAGGAGCGGGTTATACGCATCGTAGTCCATGACATAGATCTCTTTGGCGCCATTGACAGAGGAAACATAGGCAATTCGAGAGGAGGCGATCCCCTTTTCCCCCGTCAACCGAAAGACGATCTCGTCGGCCAGACGATGCACCATCGTCCGCAAGGTCCGCGTATCACCCGCATACCGCTTGCCGGACAGCATCTCACCCTTCGCGACCTCGAAAAGCTGACCTTCCAACACCAACCCGCCGTCTCGGGACGACAGCCTGCCCACCACCAGCGCCTGGACCTTCAAGGTGGACAATGCCGGCAGCAACCCCTTTTCCTGTCCCAACTCGACGCGGGCGGCCTCGACCGGAAGAAAGGACGGATCGACGACATCAAACATTCCCGTACTCTTCAGATCATCGGTCAAGATCGAGCCCGCCCGGGTGCCAGGATCCTCGTTCGTCAAACCGGACTTCAGCGGCGGAAAGCCGGCGATCGCAATGGTGATCTTCTGCGCCTCTTTCCGGACGATGTCTACGGTATATCTCTCCTCTGCGGAGACGACCGAAAGCGGAAGTGTCGTGACAGTTGCGAGGCCCAAGAGGCAGAGCGCGCGACGGATACGCAGGTAAGCGGACGATCGCATCAACTTTTCTCCCCCACAAACGTAAAGCGCAAATCGAGTGAAAGCGCCTCGGCCTTATACAGCGGCGGCAGCGGCGGCAGCGGGTTCGACAGGCCCACGGCACGGAGGGCGGAATCGTCAAGCAGCCGGTCTCCCGACGACAATCCGACCGCCAACCCACGAACCTGCCCGGAACGGAGAATCCTGAGCGACAGGCTCACACTGGCCGTCGCACCGGGGCTCATCTTGGGCGGCGTCCAGTTGCTGGTGATCTTGTCCTGTATCAGGACGAAGTAATAGGCCAACGCCGGATCGCCATTGCCCACCATCACCCCGGTTTCTGTACCCCCGACCGGACTCTGACCCGCTCCTGCCTGCTCCGTGTTCGTCGTCGGCACAGTGATCGCCGCCTGGGCAATGGTCGGCACAGCGGCGACCTGGGGGGCAACGATCCGTGGAGGCGCCTGCGGCATCGGGGCAGGTGCAACGGGCGAGCGTTCGGAGGTTCGGCGCCTGCTCGACAAGACCAGGTCTTCGCTCCGCAGACCAGCCTTCGGCGGTGAGGGCAGCGCCAGCAGATCCCGCGGCGGTGCGGCAGCCTTCGCGGTCGCGGTTGTAGCGGCCGCTCTCGGTCCCGCCCGCAACGACGCATCCGATCGCCGCGCGTTATCGGTCTGCCTGGGAGACACCAGCGTGACTTCATAGTTCAGCGGCACCTTGAACGGCTTGCCGTAAAACCATTGCGGGCCGTACACCACCGCAAGCGCCAGCAATGCGTGAAGCGCACACGACAGCCCGCACGAGGACGACATCACCGACAACGACAGGCGTCGCTCGGTCGTCCCCGCCGTCACGCTACTGCCCCTTCGCCGGAGGCTGAATCGGTTCGGTCACCATCCCCAACCGTTCAATCCCGGCCTTCTTCACCGTATCCATCACCTTGACGACCACGCCGTAAGGAACCCCCTCATCGGCCCGGAGGAAGACCGCCGCCTTCGTGTCACGCTGTCGAAGTCCGACAAGGACCTTCTCCAATCTGCCGAGGGTAATCGGCTGGCTATCCAGATAGATCGCCTTCTCCTTCGTCACCGTCAGCATCAGCCGCTCTTCGGGTCCGACGTTCTTGGTCTCGGTCTTCGGCACCTTGACGTCGATGCCTCTGAGCATCATCGGCGCCGTAATCAGGAAAATGACCAGGAGTACCAGGACCACATCGACAAACGGCGTGATATTGATCTCGGATAGCGCACCGCCGCCGGGCCGCTCAGTTGAACCCGGACCCGGTGAGACCATCGCCATCAGCGGCTCCTGGCCAGAATTCGTTCGGCCAAGGTGAGAAACTCCAGACCGAACAGTTCCATTTCCGTTGCCTGCCTTCTGACCCGATTCACGAAGTAATTGTACGCGATGACCGCCGGGATGGCCGCCCCAAGCCCGGCCGCCGTGGTGATCAGGGCCTCGGCGACCCCGGGCGCCACGGCGCCCAGATTCGCGGAGCCCGCCTGGCCGATGCTCGCAAAGGCGTCCATGATCCCCCAGACGGTGCCAAAGAGACCGACGAAGGGGGTCACGTTGCCCGTCGTCGCCAGGACGATCAGGTTTCGTTCCTGTTGCGCCACCTCCTTCATACTTGCATGTCGGAGGGTCCGGCTGATGAGTTCGATCGGTTCTTTGTGCAGTGGGAGGTCGACAGCCGTGGTCCTCGGCTCATTGGCGGCCGGCCATGGTGCAGCCGCGCTGCCCCCTTTCACTAACTGGCTGAGTTCGCGATACCCCTCTTGAAATACGTTGACGACAGGACTTCCGGTAAATCGCTTTGATTCCTCAAAGACAGTCGTCAGGTTTTTGGCAGAACGAAAGATCTGGATAAACTGCGCCGATTCTCGTTGGCTGCGTCGGAACATCCCGAGCTTCATGAAGATCAGCGTCCAGCTCAGCAAGGAAAACCCTACCAGAATGAGCAGTACCGCCTTGGCAACCAGTCCTGCCTGCGCAACGAGACTGACGACACTCATCTTATCATTGTCCCCAAATCGTGCTTATACCACCACCCTGTATCATGGTCAAGCCTATTTGCCCGATCGCGCTTTTCCGGCTGCGGCGCCCTGCTCCAGCGTCTCACCGGGTGTCTCGCTGAACCTCCTCCGGCAGGTTGGATGTATAGGAGTACGACTTCACGATCCCTCGCGCGCCGAATGTCACGTGCAGTTCCTTGGAGAGATTTTTGCCGAAACCGCCCGCCCTCACATACAGCCACGTCCAGGTCTGATTTCCATCCTCGATTCCGACCTGGGTCGGAGATCCGAACAGTTGAAGCAGTTCCGACCGCGTCGTCACCCCGTTCTTGATCATCTCAGCCGTCGGCGTCCGAAACTCCTCACCCAACGACACGCATCCGGCAAGCAGGAGCAGCAGACTGCCCAGACTCATCATGCGGCGATACAGATTGTGCATGGGTTTCTCTCCCGGCCCGATTACGGCGAACAGCGGACCACGGACGCGTTCGCACCGCGCGGTCTGTTGCTTAGACACGTCGGCTTTCGAAAGGTTCGATTATTCTTCACGGAAATTTCGGCTCGCCCGGCGAAGGCCGCGCCGGCCGTCTGCCGGACCCGTGGCGTTCCAAAAAGGATGAACGCTCGAAGAAAAGGCGCCGGCTGCGGAGGCGCATGGAATCGGTCAGAACACCTCCGCCCATTGATCGGCCGTCAGCCAATCTCGGACCTGCCTCGGGTGATGGTTGCTCCGGCAGGCGCTACGCACCGGACATCACGGCTGAGGACGGTTGAAGATGATGCAATAGACGCCGGAGTTGCCGCCCGACGCTTGACAGGGAAATACCTTGGTCCGCGCGATGAGATCGTCGCCGCCCAGCTTGGCGAACTCTTTGCGTATCTTTTCGTGGAGGTACGTATCATCATCGAAGCGTTCGGAGACTGCGGCCTTCGAGATCATGTTGACGGCAATGCGGTAGCCCTTGGATCGTTGCAGCGCCGTGATCTGTTCCAGTAATCCCCACGAATCGTTCAGATGGTGCCGGGTCAGAATCAACACCCCCTGTACCTGCGGTGTTCCGGTTGCCTCCGTCGACTCGTCCGAGGTGTCACCGCCCTGTTGATCTTCCTGCGTGTCTCCCATCTGTTGCTTGCTGAATATCTTTTTCAGAAACTTCATCGCTGCTTCTCCTTTAACAGTACCGGTTGTAAATATCCGACCCGCCGGAATCGCCGGGAGCGGGCTTATGTTCGTAAAGATCCGCCGTGCACCGGGATCGTCCTTGCTGTCTCGAATACATTCGAATGACCGCCCGGACTCCTCGAACCTCTCTCGGCCGATATGCGCCAGGTGCGATGCGGAACCGGGACACGGAAGATCCCATGTTGTCCGACCTATGCTAAGTTGACCGCGATGAGGATGTCAAGGGAAATGACGACGGCCTCGCGCACCTTGATCTACCGTTCATCCCGGGGTAAGATGAACAATGGCGCGAAGAAATCTACGCGAGACATTCGGGGGTCCGAGAGATCGTGAACCGCCTTTGCATGATGACCATGATCCTGGCCGGCGACATCGGGGGCACCAAGACCGTCATCGGCCTGTTTGAACAGGTCGGGAAGCGGCTACGCCTCGTCCGCGAAGAGACGTTCCCCAGTCGACAATACCGCACCTTCGACGAGATCCTCGGTCGATTCCTGGAACCCGGGTCCTGTCCGTCCATTCACGCCGCCTGTTTCGGCGTCGCCGGACCGGTGATCGACGGCACAAGTCACCCGACAAATCTCCCCTGGGAACTGGACGAACGCAGACTGGCCAGGGCCCTTCATATTCCGCGGGTGAAGCTGCTGAACGATCTGGAGACCATGGGCTATGGGATGCTCCATCTCGAGCCGACCGATCTCTCTCTGCTTCAGCCGGGCCTGCCGCGCAAAGGGAACCTTGCCGTCATCGCGGCCGGAACAGGTCTGGGAGAGGCGATCCTCTATTGGGATGGGACGCGTCATCACCCAATGGCCACCGAGGGAGGCCACGCCGACTTCGCCCCGCGCAACGATCTCGAAATGGGCCTGCTGCGCTATCTCCAGCAAGACTACGGCCACGTCAGTTACGAGCGTCTGCTGTCCGGACCAGGGCTCTTCAATATCTATCGGTTCCTGCGAGATAGCGGCGTCTCGTCGGAGCCCGAGTGGCTGCGTGAGCGGCTTACAACCGGCGATCCCAGCGCGGCGATCTCTGAGATCGGACTGGCAGGGAGCGACCCGCTCTGCACGAACGCGCTCGAACTGTTCGTCTCAATCTATGGCGCAGAGGCGGGCAATCTGGCCCTGAAGGCGTTCGCCGTCGGCGGGGTCTACATCGGAGGGGGAATCGCACCGAAGATCCTGGTAGGGGCGCGTGGCCACGCGCCCCTCCGCAACACGTTCGCACGCACGTTCACCGACAAGGGACGCTTCACCGATCTGCTTCGATCCATCGAAATCACGGTCGCGCTCAACCCCCGCGCGCCCGTGATCGGCGCCGCCCACTACGCCCTCCGGCTATTAGGAACGTGATAATTAGCACCCGGATAGGCTGGGCAACGCTCTCCAGCAGCGAACTCACCACTCTCCGCTTCCCCACTCGACGTCATGTTCCCACTTCATGCATTCACTCTCTTTCCGACTTGCCTACCTCCACCAATTGGCCGTTTGCCTTTACGGCAAAATAGACGATGGTATCTGTTATCCAGTTAAGTTGTCTGGTCGAGTTATATGCTCAGATATGCTATAGTGTACTGAACTACATGACGTATGGTTAGCATCTTAATTCTGATCTCGGTGTCGTAAGAATCGATATGGAACCGGATGTCTTCCTTGGCAAATGCCTTCTTCTGGACATTGAAACCAACGAACGCGGAGAAGTGTATGCGATCGGCGGCATCATTAGCGAAAGGTTGTTCAGACGTACCGAGCGGTTCGACATACAGCAGGCGCTTTTGGAACTGGACGCGCATGCCTATGAAGCCGACTACCTGCTGGGTCATAATCTCCTTGGCCATGACCTGCCGATCCTCAGGGCGCTGGCGCCATCCTTGCGGCTCTTCGAGAAACCGGTCGTCGATACCCTCTATCTTTCCCCCATCGCCTTTCCACAGAACCCCTACCATCGTCTGGTCAAAGACTACAAGCTCGTAAGGGATGCGCTGAACGATCCGGTTGCCGATGCGCGACTCGCCGCAGTCCTATTTCGCGATCAATGGGCCAGTCTCACCTCGATGCATCGGCGCGAACCGGGCATTCTGTCTCTTTGCAGCTATTGCTTTCAAGGCGATGGCTCTTTCGCCGGCTTGCAAGCCGCGCTGGCGTCGATGGGCGCCGACCAGATCACGCCTGCTCAAGCGTCCGAACGGTTCAGGGCCTTGATGTACGGAAGGGCCTGCAGCAGTGCGGTAGACTGGGTTGCTGATGAGTACCTGCCGGACCCTGAGATGGGCCCGACGCTCGCCTACTGTATCGCCTGGCTGCGCGTGGCGGGCGGTAACTCCGTTCTGCCGCCATGGGTGCGCGGCCGGTTCCCTAACGTCGCCGCACTCTTACATCGAATGAGGGATACCCCGTGCAGCCTCTCAATATGCGGCTATTGTCCGGAGGTCCACGACCCGACCGCACAACTACGGAGGTTTTTCGGATATCCGACTTTCCGTTCCACACCGGCGGCATCCGACGGGAGCAGCCTCCAGCGCGCTATTGTGCGACATGCGATGGCGGACAGGCCGATCCTCGCGATCTTACCCACGGGGGGTGGTAAGTCGCTCTGCTATCAGCTTCCTGCCCTCGCACGGTATGCCAGGCGCGGCGTCCTCACGGTGGTCATCTCTCCCCTACAAGCCCTGATGAAGGATCAAGTAGAGAATCTCCGCAACCGGACGGGAGTACCGAATGCGGCAACCCTGTGCGGCCTATTGACGGCGCCCGAACGCGGCGAGGTGCTGAACGGGATCCGTCTGGGGGACGTGGCCCTGTTGTACGTCTCGCCCGAGCAGTTGCGCAACCGCTCCTTTCGGGAGGCGATCAGCTACCGGGAGATCGGCGCTTGGGTCTTTGACGAAGCCCATTGTCTTTCGAAGTGGGGGCACGATTTCCGCCCTGATTATCTGTATGCGGCCCGTTTCATCAAGGAGTTCGCCTCAAAGCAGGGCACAGAAATCCCGCCGGTACAGTGTTTCACTGCTACCGCAAAACCGGACGTCAAGGCGGAGATCCTGAACCATTTTCGCAGAGAGCTGGGTCAGGAACTCACCGTTTTCGAGGGAGGGGTGGAGCGAAACAACCTGAGCTTCGAGGTGCAATTGGTCGGTCCCCATGAAAAGTTTCAGAGACTGCACGATATCCTTGCAGAGCATCTGCCTTCAGACGGTGCCGGTTGCGCCGTCATCTACTGCGCAACGCGGGCTCGCACTGAGATCGTCGCCGAATATCTGACCAGGCAGGGCCGCCAGGCCGAGGCGTTTCATGCCGGGCTGGAGCCGCCCCGCAAGAGGCACGTACAAGACAATTTCATTGCAGGGACAACGCAGGTGATCTGTGCCACTACCGCCTTCGGCATGGGGATCGACAAGGAAGATGTTCGCCTGGTGATCCACGCCGATATCCCGGGATCACTCGAAAATTACCTGCAGGAGGCGGGAAGGGCGGGGCGCGACTGCCCATACGCTTTTTGGTTTTGCAGATTAGAAATTAACTTCTATAATACACACTATGATTCGGCGATTGGTCAGAGACCAGCTACGAGAGAGACTGGCGCGCTATCCGGCCGTGGCGCTGATCGGACCGCGTCAGAGCGGGAAGACGACCTTGGCACGGTCGCTGGGCGGTGTCCATTTCGATCTGGAACAGGAACCCGAGCGTCTGCGTCTGGACCTCGAGTGGGACCGACTCGCGACCGGCAGGACGCTGATCGTCCTCGACGAGGCCCAATCGTGGCCCGACGTCTTTGCGCGCGTACGCGGGGCCATCGACCGGAATCGCGCGCGCATGGGCCGGTTTTTACTTCTGGGCTCCGTGTCCCCCGCGCTGATGATCCAGGTGTCGGAGTCGCTGGCGGGGCGCCTGTCGTTGGTCGAACTGACGCCGTTCCTCCTGTCCGAACTTCCGACAAAGGCATCGCGGGAGCGGCGGTGGTTGTACGGCGGTTACCCCGACGGCGGCGTGTTGGAACCCGAGCGATATCCGCAATGGCAGATGGACTACCTCTCGCTCCTGAGTCAGCGTGATCTGCCGACCTGGGGCCTGCCCGCCAAGCCGCAGACAACCGATCGGCTGCTGCGTATGCTGGCCGCGCTGCATGGCCAGACATGGAACGCCTCACAGGTCGGACAAAGTCTGGGCCTTTCGTATCATACCGTCGACGGGTACCTCGAGTATCTCACCGGCGCGTTCCTCATCCGGCAGTTACCGCCCTATCACACCAACATCCGTAAGCGATTGATCAAGCGCTCTAAGGTCTACTGGCGCGATTGCGGTCTGCTCCACGCGCTGCTGAACGTACCGGACCAGCGCGCATTGCTGGCCCAACCGTGGGTAGGCGCAAGCTGGGAAGGGTTCGTAATCGAACAGGTGCTGGGCGAACTGTCGTCACGGGGACGACACGTTAACGCCTACCACTTCCGCACGGCCGATCGATATGAACTGGACCTGGTACTGGACTTCGGAAACGAATTATGGGCTGTCGAGATCAAGCTGACCTCTGGACCCACGGTTGAGGATATGGCGCGGTTGGACAGCGCCGCCGACATGATCGCGGCGTCGCGCCGCTTTTTGATCTCACAGACGCGCCGGCCGACCGGCGATAAGCGCCGCGTCTCCTGCGATCTACCGAGCTTTCTCACCTATGTGCGAGGCGATGAATCGTGAGACGGAGAGGGGAACGACTGTAGACCGATCACCGGTTTTGCAATGTAGCAATGAACTTCTTTTTCGCAAATCGCCGGGTGCGGGGTACGGCATTCGGTTGACAAGCGGGCGGAGGTTCGGTAGGCTTCGCGCATGCGACGATACGCCATCGCAGTGATGGGCAGGGCGCCGGAACCCGGCCGGGTCAAGACACGCCTCGTCCCGCCGTTAAGCTATGAGCAGGCGGCAGCCCTATACCGATGCCTCCTCGCGGATAAGCTGCAGCAGGTGGCCGGGCTTCCCGATATCGATCCGTACCTGGCCTACACACCGCTTCAGGCGCGGCCGTCGATGATGACACTGGTACCCGCGGGCTTTACGCTGATCCCGCAGGCCGGTTCGACCCTCGGAGACCGGCTTCACCGGCTGTCGGCGATCCTGCTGGAACGGGGCCACCCGGCGGTCATCCTGATCGACAGCGACAGCCCAACGCTCCCCACCTCCTTCCTGTCGGATGCTGTTGCACGACTGCAGGATGGGAGTACGGACCTCGTACTCGGTCCGACCGACGACGGCGGCTACTACCTCATCGGTCTTAAGCGCCCCTACCGCACGCTCTTCGATGATATCCCGTGGAGCAGCCCGACCGTTCTTGCCGAGACGCTCCAGCGTGCGGCGGCGCATCGGCTCCAGGCGACCGTACTGCCGTCCTGGTTCGACGTGGACAGACCGAACGATTTGACCAGACTTCGGCGCGATCTGGCGACCACAGCGACCGACACCGCGCCCCATACGCGGCGCTTCCTGTTCGGGTAGGGACAGACTGATCCTGCCCTTGGGCGAAGCACCCCTGCCCTTCGGCGGGGTACACCCCGTCCCTACAGCGTCAAGATCAGGTCGGCGGCCTCCAGCAGGTCGCGCGCCCTGGGACAGTCGACGTGGCCCCACAGACCGGCGGGATCGAGCAGGATCGCGTGCATGCCGGCCGCCCTCGACCCAACGACATCGATGGAGTAGAGGTCGCCGATATACAGCGCTTCGCGCGGATCGATTCCGACCCGGTCCAGCGCAATCTGAAAGATCCGAGGATCGGGTTTCTCTATCCCAATCAACCGGGAATCCAGCACAAAGTCAAAATATGGGCGCAGCCCGCTTTCCGTCACCAGCCGTTCGACCCACCCATTCGAGTTTGAGATCATACCCACGATGAGCCCGCGTGTTCGCAGCAACTGCAGCACCGGACCGGCCTGCGGATGAGGCCGATTCCAGAGGTTCTGCTCCCGATGATAGGCGGCGAGTCGACCCAGCGCCCGCTCGGCGACCGACCCCCACGGCACCTCAATCCCCTCGCAGATCAGGCGCAGGTAGGTCTGAAAGATCTCCGGCGCCTCGGTGGAATGGCGCCGCGCCAGGATCCGATCGAGATCGACCCTGGCGCGATACTCCGCCTCCCGTAGGGCCGCCTCGCTCACCTTATACCCTTCAGCCGCCAACACCTCAACGACCACACCATAGTTGAGAAGCATCACTGTGTTGCCGGCGTCGAAGATCACCGCCCTCAGCGTCATCGTCTCTCTCTATTCATCGTTCGCCTTATCTGATGCGGCCCGATCCAGGTCGATCTCCCGCAGTCCCGGAATGACCTCGCGGGGCGTATATCGCGCCACCGATCGCATCTGCCGGATGATCCCGGTGATCGACCGGACGGCCGCCTCGATGTTGGCGACGGCCGTAGCCTTCACCTCGGCCGTGACCCCTTCGCGGGTCAGCCGCTCCACGCTCAGACTGATGACGTTCAGCGGATTCAGGATCCGGTCGCTGGCGGTCACCGCCAACTCCCGGATGGCGGCGACCTGATCCGCCTCGCGGGCCTTGACGCGCAGCGTCCTCACCTCCACGGCCCGCGCGACGGCGACCTCCAGCAGGCTCAGGTCCTCGAGCGGCTTGACCAGATAGTCAAAGAGGATCCCCTTGCGCATCGCCGCGATGGCGTTCTCGAACGATCCGTGCCCGGTCAGCACGATCACCGGGAGATCGTGCGCGAGATCCCGAAGCCGTTCGATCAGCTCCAGTCCGCCGAGCCGAGGCATCGCCATATCGGTGATGACGACGTCCGGACCCTCGCGCGGCACCAGCGCAAGCGCCTCTTCGCCATCCGCGGCCTCCCCCACAGTGTACCCCAGACGCCGCAGGTGGCGCGATAACAATCGGCGAATATCCGGCTCGTCATCGACCAGCAGGACGCGCGCGGCGCTCATACCTGATCCTCCACGCGATCAGCCTGGCCGGCGGACGGCAGGCGCATCGTAAAGCGGGCGCCCCGGCCGTCGGCGACCGGACTCTCCATAGTCAGCTCCCCGCCGTGCGCGTCGACGATCCCATAACAGATGCTCAGGCCGAGACCCGTCCCTTTCCCGACCTCTTTTGTGGTAAAAAATGGATCGAAGATCCTGGGTTGAATCTCGGCCGGGATACCCGGACCGGTATCGGTCACGCTCAGGGCGATCCGGCCGTCTGACGCGCGTTGGGTCCGGATGGCGATGGCCCCCGTCCCGGTCGCCTCGATGGCATCCCGGGCGTTGGTGATCAGGTTGAGCAGCACCTGCTCGATCTGCAGCGAATCGACCGACACCGGCGGCAGCGCGGGATCCACATCCTGCGTCACGACGATATTTCTGGTCTTGAGCTGCTGATGAAGGAAGGCCAGCGCGTCCGCGACGATCCGGTTCAGGTCGGTCGCCTCTCGCCTCCCCGTGGACTGGCGCGAGAAGTCGCGCAGGTGGGTGATGATGGCGGCCATCCGGGTCGTCTGCGCCTCGATCCGCCGCAGGTCGTCGCGGGTCTCTGCATCGGCGATCCGTCCGTCGCCGAGCAGTTCCTGGGCGTAGCCCCTGATGATCATCAGCGGCTGGTTCAGCTCGTGGGCCACCCCAGCAGCCAGCGTTCCCACGGCAGCCAGCTTTCCCGACTGGATGAGTTGCGCCTGGGTCTGTTTGAGTGTCCGGGTCCGCTCCTCCACCTTCTGCTCCATCTCGCGATGCAGTCTCGCGTTTTCGATGGCGATAGCCAACTGTTCCCCAAGCGGGACGAGCAGATCAAGATCGTGCTCGGTATAGCGGCCGGATGCGACATCATCCAAAAACAGGACGCCGATGACCTGCCCCCCGGCAATCAACGGCAGGCGAACGGTCGAGCGAATCCCCTCTTTCGTCAGCATCCCGTCTTCGACAAATCGGCCCGCCGTCGCGAGGTCCGACTCACAATGGGGGCGTCGATGGGACATGACCCACGCGACACCGGTCCCCTGCCCGTTCGGCCAGATCATCCCGAGCGGCACCTCGGCGAGCGGTGTACCGACAAGCTGGAAGAGCTTCAGTCGCGCGCCGGACTCTTCAGACAGCACAATCCCCATCCGCGTATAGGGGATAAACCGCTTCAATTCCGCGGCAAAGGTCTCATAGACGGCGCCGATATCGAGGGAGGCGCTGATGATCTTGGTCAGTCGGTTGACGGCCGCGATCCGATCGGCGCGCTCGCGCGCGGCGCCGTAGAGCGCGGCGTTCTCGACGGCCGACCGTTCCAACCGCTCGGCCATGGTGTTGAACGCCTGAGCCGCCTCCTCAAGCTCGCCGCCGCCCCCGATCTCGACCCGATGCGAGAGATCGCCTTCGGCCACCCGGCGACTGCCGTGCGCGATGGCCCGGATCGGCCCGCTCAGCCAGTCGGCCAACGGGACGCCGATACTCAACGCCCCCAACCCGCTCACGATCAGGGTCACAAACATGACCACGATGACCTGGCGGCCCACATCGGAGACCCGCCGTTTCGCGTCATCGATCTCGCGCACGTGGACCGTCATGAGCCGATGCAGTGTCGCATCGATGCGATTGTGCAATCGCGCCAGCGCGGCGGCCTTGTCGGCCCTCTCATGGTTGGCCGGGAATGGCGTCGGTGCGACGACCTCTCGTCCGAGCGCCTCCAGCCGGGAGACCGGCTCTCGCAGCGCATCGACGAACGCCCGCTCCTCGTCGCCCTTTAGCGGGGTGGTGTGCAGCATTCGGAATGCCTCACGGAGACGGGTCAGGTAGCCGCTCACCTGCTGCTGCGCTTGCTGATCGTCACTGGCCACATACGCCTCGACGGACAGCATCAGACCATCGGCGGCCGCCATGACATCAGACGTCCGCATGAGATCGACGCTTGCCTCCTCCTGGGTCCGGAGGTGGGTATGCATGAGGGTCCCGAAATGAAGGGCGGCGATGCCGGCGAACCCCACAAAGGGGGCCAGGATGGCGAGAAAGGCCAAGAGTACCCGCGCCCGGATGCTCCATTTCTTTATGTGTAACATCGCGTACAGGCCGATCTCCATAGTGTGGGGGCATTGCTCGAGGTGTGATGACATCGAATATGATATCAGAACAGGCGGAGGAGACGACAGCAGATCTTCGAGGCAATCATGAAACACAACCGGGCGTGATCAGGGCGCACGATCCTCCGATCCCCACGGGTTACTGTTGCTGTGCTCGACCATCTCAATGAACGGGCGCACGACATCCGGGTCGCGCCAGCCGCGCGCCGTCTCATCCCGGAGGATATCGCACGCGGCCTGTACCGACAGGGCCGGTTTATAGGGCCGGGCAATCCTCAGCGCGTCATAAATATCGACAACCTGCATGATACGCGCTGTGACCGGGATCGCCTGACCCGTCAGACGGTCCGGGTAGCCGCTCCCATCCCACCGCTCGTGATGATGGCGGATGATCGGCCGGACCCGGTCCAGCGACTTGAGCGACAGACAGATCCGTTCGCCAATCAGCGGATGCTCGCGCATGACCGTCCACTCCGAGTCGCTGAGCCCCCCAGGCTTCAGGAGGATCGCATCGGGGATGCCGATCTTTCCCAGATCGTGGAGCGACCCCCCTCGATCCAGCGCGGTCAGATCCTCCGACGGCAGGCCGAGCCATTTGCCCAGGGCAACCGAGCAGGCCGACAGCCGTTCGCAGTGGCCCCGGGTGTACGGATCCTTGGCCTCAACGGTCCGGCCCAACATCAGCAGCATCGCTTCGGCGTGCTCCAACTCGTCGGTAAAGGTCTTGAGCTGCAGCAACGACCGGACCCGGGCCTTCAGTTCGGTCCGGCTGAACGGCTTCGTGATAAAGTCGTCCGCCCCCGCCTCAATCCCTCGAATCCTCGCCTCCTCCGCCCCTAGCGCCGTCACCAGCACGATCGGCACCAGGCGGGTGGCCGCTTCCTTCTTCAGTCGTTGGCAGACGGCGTAGCCGTCCACCTTCGGCAGCATGACATCCAGCAGGATCAGGTCCGGAGGAGCGGTCACCACCTGACTCAAGGCCTCCTGCCCATCGGTGGCGACCTCAACCGTATACCCCTCGGCCTCCATGAGGGCCGTCAGCAGTTCGGCGTTCTGGGCGTTGTCGTCGACGACAAGCAGTCGCGACGATTTCGAGGATACCGAATCGAGTTGCTTATCCATGGCTCACTCGCGTATGAGAGGGTAACAGGGCTGAGTGTCAAGTATCAAGTGTTAAATATGGCATTTAGTATGTTATAGTAACTATAACAAAGTAGTTTCGATATCACAATACTTCTTATGATATATTGTGATCAGTGTTCATCCGGTGGCGGTCAGCGGAAGCTGGATCGTGAAGGTGCTCCCCTGTCCTTCGCCCTCTGAGCCAGCAGCGATGGTGCCGCCGTGCAATTCAACCAGTTTCTTGGTCAAGGCGAGGCCCAGTCCGGTCCCCGGGATGCGCCGGGTCGTCGCCGCGTCGAGACGGGTAAACTCCTGGAACAGGCGCGGCAGGTCGTCCCCCCTGATCCCGATCCCCGTGTCGATGACGGCGATTTCTACGAAATCGCCAGGGTGTAGGGTGTGGGGGGTAGGGGGTAGGGGCGCTGCATCCTGAAGCCTGCCTCCTGCCTCCTCCCCCTTTACGCCTTCCCCCTCACGCCTCCCGCCGCTCCGGGCGGTGACGGTGATCCGCCCCCCGTCGGGCGTAAACTTGACGGCGTTCGAGAGCAGGTTCAACATGATCTGCTTGAAGCGGAGAGGATCGGTCGTCAGGGTTGGCGGCGCCTCATCGATTTGAAGCCGCAGGTCAAGTCGTTTTCGGTCGGCCTGGGGCCGGATGTCCGCCACAGCGGCCTGCAACGCCTCCGGCAGCCCGAACGGCTCGATCTGCAGGTCGATCCGTCCCGCTTCGACCCGCGAAAGATCCAGCAGGTCGTTGACCAGCACCAAGAGATGCTCCCCCGCCGTCAGGATATTCCGGGCAAATCGGGCCTGCTTGTCGGTCAATGGGCCGAAGGCGGGATCCCGGATGATCTCGGAAAAGCCGATGATCGAGTTGAGCGGCGTCCGGAACTCATGCGACATGTTGGCCAGAAACTCCGACTTGTGGCGGGAGACCACCTCGAGCCGTCGGTTGGTCGCCATCAGCTCCTCCGTACGTTCCAGAACCATCTGTTCCAGCCCGACAGCATACCGCTTGACCTCCGCGAGCAGTTGCGCATTCTCGATCCCCACGGCGGCATGAGCAGCCAGGGCCGTCAGCAGCTTCTCCTCTACGTGGGTATAGGCGCGCGGCCCGGTGGCGGCGACCGTCAGTACGCCAAGGAGCCTGCCGCGGGCCAGCATCGGGGCGCCGAGCACACCCCCGATCCCATTGAGGACCGCCAGCTTCCGGCAGATAGTCACTTCTTGTCTGATGTCCCGGACGCTGACGGCCCGTTGCCATGCCGCGGCCTGACCGGGGGCGTCCTGACCTAACCTGAACCGCAGGCACGAGGCTACCTCAGTCGGAATGCCATGCCAGGCAGCGGGGAGCAGCTCTGCGCTGTCATCGCTCAAGCGGGAAACCAGCGAATGATCCACCCGGAGCAAGGTGGTTGCAGCAGTGGCCACTTGGGACAACAGTTCATTGAGATCCAGGGTTGACGCAACCTTCACCGCGAGGCCGTTCAGGGTAAGGAGGGCCGCTTTCTCGTCAGCGAGCGCCTGCTGGGCGATAGCGCTCTCGATGGTCGAGGGAAGCTGCCTCAGATACCCCTCCCGCTTGACGAGATAGTCCACCGCCCCCAGCTTGAGCGCCTGGGCGGCGGTCTCTTCGTCGCCGTGGCCGGTGACCATCACCACGGGGACGCGGATCCCCTGCTCGCGCATCTCCTGGAGAATCTCTACGCCATTCAGACCGGGCATCCGGTAGTCCAGGAGCAGGAGATCATATTTACCGGTCTGAAGTCGCTGCATGGCGGAGACGCCCGTTCCGACCGTTTCGACCTGCAAATGAAGCGCATGAGCTGCCAGATGGCGTAGGGTCAGATCTACATCCACGGGATCATGTTCGGCGTATAGGACGCGAAGGCCGGCCGCGCGACGACTCCGCTCATACCGAAACCGGCTCAGCGCCTCCCGAATCGCGCTCGGCAGGCGGTCCAGGTGGCCGGGCTTCTTGATAACGTAATCCATGGCCCCGGTTTTCAGCGCCGCGACCGCGACCTCATGGTCTCCGCTCCCTGTCACCATCAAGACCGGGACGTTCGGAGCGGCGGACAAGACATCTCGCAGAAGCTGCAGGCCATCGACGTCCGGCAGACGGTAGTCCAGGAGGACGACATCGAAGGCCTCGTCTCTCAAGGCCTCCAGCGTCTCTTGACCGGTGCCCGCCACCCGCACCTGTATGTCCGGAGCGGACCGACGCAGATGGTGCAGTGTCAATTCGCGATCCGCCGGATCGTCCTCGGCGTACAGTACCCGGATGTTGTCCATCAGGCATCCTCCTGTGACAATGGCTCCTGCAGCGCGTCGGACCCGGCCGTGGTCGAATCGAGCTCGCCCGGCGCGGACAGGTCTCGCAGGCGCGCAGCCGCTACCGGAGGTAGGTTCGTCAGCAGCCAGTAGAGGTCGATCTGTCGAACGACCTCCAGAAACTTGTCGAAGTCCACCGGCTTGACGATATATGAATTGGCGCCCAGCTCGTAACTGGTCCGGACGTCCGCCTCCTCCTGCGAAGTGGTCAGCATGACGACGGGAACCGTACGATAGACGGGGTGTCCCTTGATCTCCCGGAGGACCTCGATCCCGTCCCGCTTGGGAAGCCGTATGTCCAGCAGGATGAGCGATGGGATCGGGGCGTGGGCGGCGAACCGCCCCCGCCGATGGACGTAGTCGAGCGCCTCCTCGCCGTCCCGGGCCACCGTCATCGGGTTGGAGACCTTGTGCTTCCGCAGCGCCCGCAGCGTCAGCTCCACATCCATCGGGTTGTCTTCCACCATCAGGATCGCCAGCGACCGTCTGTTCATGCGTCAGAATCCTCCTTGCGAATCGGGATCGCCAGGTAAAACGTCGCTCCCTGTCCCGGGGCGCTGTCCGCCCAGGTGTGTCCGCCGTGGCGTTCCGCCACCTTGCGGACAATGGCCAGGCCGATCCCGGTCCCTTCATACTCGTCCTGGGGGTGCAACCGCTCAAAGATGGTGAATGCTTTTTCCCGGTACTGTGGGTCAAACCCCACGCCGTTATCGGCGACGGCGATTTCCACGAAATCGCCCCCTCCTGCCTCCTGCGTCCCGGCGCCTGTCTCCCGGTGCCTCTCGTCAGGCGTAAGGGGTAAGGCGTGAGGAGAGGTGTCCTGTCCCCTGACGCCTAACGCCTCACGTTTCACGCCGGCGGTGATCGTGATCACAGGCTGCGCCGTCTTCCGCGTAAACTTCAAGGCATTGTCCAGCAGATTGGTCAACGCCTCCTGAAGGCCCTCCCGCTCACCGGCGATCCGATAAACCGTCGGCTTGACCTCGATCCGAACGCCGCGGCTCTCGATCTCGGCCCGCCGGTCCCTCAGCAGCTCGTGCAGCAGCCGCTCCAGATCAACCGGCTCCCACCGCATCGCCCGCCGCTCGACACGGGAGTAGCGGAGCAGATCGTCGATCAGGGCGCCCATGCGCCGGGCCGACCCTTGGACCATGTCAAGATAGTGGCGGCCCGTCTCGTCCAGCCGGTCGGCGTAGTCTTCGTACAGGGCTTTGGCAAACCCCTCCATCCCCCGCAGCGGCGCCTTCAGGTCGTGGGAGACCGTGTAGGCGAAGGTCTCCAACTCGCGCGCCTTGGCCTCCAGGTCTCGCTCGCGCGCCTGCAGCAGCGCATTGACCCGCGCCAGATCCTCCAGGGTAAAGAGGAGCAGTTCCACGATCTGTGCCTTGCGCGCCGACACGACGAATCGGTGGCCGCCGATCTGTAGGGCCACCTCGGGCTCCGGCCCTTCGCACGCCTGTCGGTCCATCTGCTCGAAAATCCGCCGCACGCGCTCCAGCAGCGCATCGTCGTCGAATGGCTTGGGGATGAAATTATCGGCGCCGGCCTCGAATCCCTGGATGACATCCGGGGGCGCGCTCCGCTGGGTCAGCAGGACGAAGGGGATCCGACGCGTGGCCTCGGCCGACTTCACCGCCCGGCAGAGCGCAAAGCCGTCCATCTCCGGCATGACGACATCGGAAATGATGATATCCGGTGGCGACGCCTGAATCCGCCGGAGCCCCTCCCGACCATTCGCAGCCGTTTCAACGCGGTAGCCCTCGCACTCCAGTAGGAGGCGGACTCGTTCCGCCTGCGTCGGGCTATCCTCGACGACAAGAATCCTGCGTTGCGCCATGTCCACCTCCTCCAACCGGTCCCTTCAACGGGTCGCCAGGGAGCGGATCGTCGCTGCGATTTGTTCCGGGGAGAGCACGTACTCGGCCGCTCCAAGGCGGATGGCCTCCCCCGGCATCCCGAACACCGCACTGCTCGCCTCATCCTGGGCGATGGTCATCCCGCCCGCGTCCCGAAGCCGCTTGAGGCCGTCCGCGCCGTCCCGACCCATCCCGGTCAGGAGGATCCCGACAGCCGATCGCCCATAGCTGTCCGCCACCGACTGAAACAGGTACGAAACCGAGGGGCAAAAACTCCCCCCTTCCGACCCTTTCGTCAGCCGGATTCGGCCGTTCGGCGTCACCCCCATCTGCAAGCCGTCGGGGGCGAGATAGACGGTTCCGGACCGAATCGCCTCGCCCGTCTCGGCCGGCTTCACCGTCAGGCGAGTCTCCATGCCGAGCCAGTCGCATAATCCCCCGATGAATCCCGGTACGATATGTTGGACGACCAGAACGGCAACCATTAGGTCGCGCGGCAGTCCACGCAGAATCTCTGCCATCACCGGCGGACCGCCGGTGGACGCGCCGATTGCAATAAGCCGACACGGCCGGGCGGTTGCCCATTCGATCATCCCTCGTACCGCCGATAGCCGTTCCGCGCGTCGCCAACGCCGGACCACCTTCACCTCCGCCATCAGTTTGACCGCCTCGACCAGCCTCCGGGCACTCTCCACGTGGTTCGGATGATCGGGTCCGCCGGGCTTGTCCACCACCATGAGCGCTCCCGCCTTGAGGGCCTCAAATGTCATGGCCATCTCGTCGCGGCTGAAGCTGGCGCTTACCATTACGATGGGCGTAGGCACCCGCTCCATGATCCGTCGTGTCGCCTCGAAGCCGTTCAGTCGCGGCATGTTGACGTCCATGAGGATGATGTCCGGCTTCAGCCGCTCGGCCTGTTCCACAACCTCAAGACCCTCCTTGGCAGCGCCCACCACCTCAAGTGTGGGGTCCTGTCTGAGCAGGTAGACCAGATACTCCCGCACCGTCGCCGAATCGTCCGCCACAACTATCCGAATCACGAAGCCGCCTCCCGCCTCACCCCTTACCCCTCACGCCTGCCTTATATCAGTCGCCCAATGATCTCGAGGAGGTTCGACTGGTCAAAGCTCGACTTGATGATGTAGGCGTTGGCGCCCACTTCAACCCCCCGTTCCTTGTCTTGCCGCGACTCGAGCGCCGTCACCAGCACCACCGGCAGGTCGGCCAGCTTCCGGTCGGCCCGGATCCGGGCCGTCAGCTCAAAGCCGTCCAACCGGGGCATGTCCAGGTCTGACACCACCAGATCGACCTCCTCGCTCTTGAGCAGCGTCCAGGCCTCCATTCCGTCCACCGCCGTGCACACCCGGTAGCCTGCCGCCTCCAGGAGGTTCTTCTCCATCGTCCGCGTTGTAATGGAGTCGTCGACCACGAGAATGACCGCCTGGCCACGCTGCTCCCCCTTCTCTGCAGGGGGCGCAGGGGCGCGATAGAGTCGCCGGGCTGACTTCAAAAGATCGGCCGTGCGGAGGATCAACACGACCTCGCCGCCCCCCAGGAGACCCGTCCCTGCCACGTTCTTCACCCGGACAAGCGGTGGTCCGAACTCCTTAACCAGTACCTCCCGCTCCCCCAGGATCTCATCAACCAGGAGTCCCGCCCGTTCGTCGCCGGACTGCACGACGACGCCGAATGACGGGGGGTGGAGGTTAGGGGATGGGGGATGGGGAGGGTCTGAGTTCTGCTGCTGCGGGAGCCCCAACAGGTCGCAGAGCCGGGCGACAGGAAGGGGATGACCGCTCCAACGAATCGCTTCGCGGCCCTCCACACGCTCGATCGCATCCGCGCCCACCCGGATCGCCTGCTCGATCCCCTCCATCGGAAGGAGGAACGGCTGCTCGCCGACCCGAACCAGAAGGCCGCGGAAGGTCGCGATGCTGGCTGGGACGATAATCCGCACCGTTGTCCCCACCCCCGCCCGCGTCTCGACCCCGATCTCGCCGCCCAGCCGCTCGACCCGCTCCTTCACGATGGCCAGCCCCAAGCCGTGCCCGGAGAGATCGGTAATAATCGGGCTCGTACTGAGGCCGGAGCGATAGATCAGTTCCATTGCCTCGGCATCGGTCAGGGTCTCCGCCGCCTCGGCCGTCAGGACACGGATCCGGACGGCCGCTGCCCTGACCCCCGCGAAATCGATCCCGCGCCCGTCGTCCTCCACGCGGATCTCGACCCGCCCGCCCTCCAGTGAGGCGATGGTCACCGCGACGCGACCATGGCCGGTCTTGCCTGTCTGCGCCCGGGTCTCGGACGACTCGATACCGTGATCAACGGCGTTTCGCACCAGATGGATGAGCGGCT
This sequence comes from Candidatus Methylomirabilota bacterium, assembly GCA_003104975.1. Lineage (NCBI taxonomy): Bacteria > Methylomirabilota (SeqCode) > Candidatus Methylomirabilota bacterium. The sequence goes on along the minus strand of PQAM01000009.1, from coordinate 40,239 downwards.
CTTTCATCGCCTCCAGGATCTTCCGATCCACCTCCAGATCGGCGCCTTGAGTCGCCCACTCTATCTCTTTACCGCGCTCGCTTGCCAGGTCGCGAATCATCCGCGGAAAGAGATCCAGGATCGTCGAAGCGGGCATCAGCCGTATCTGCCGCAACTCTTCCTGCAGACCATCCACCGCCCTGCCGATCGTTCGTTGGTCCACGGCGAGATGCCGGCACAGCGCCTCGGCCTGAGCCTCCAACGCCCGAAGAGCGGGGGATGGGGCATAAAGACCAGGGGATAGGGGATGGGGGTTGGGGGATGGTTTCCTAACCCCCAACCCCCATCCCCTATCCCCTGCTCTCAGCCGCTTCACCGCCTCGAGCAACCCTTGTGCTTCTCGCGCTCGCTCCCCGGCAGCGAGCTTTGGGACCAGGAGGTCCTCGGCCTGCAGCAGCAGCGCATCCAGCTTGGCCGTGGATAGCCGGACGGTGTCCCCGTAGGGGACAGGTGTTGGGGGTTGGAGATTGGGGGTTGGGGATTGGGGACCAACCCCTAACCCCCGACCCCTATCCCCCGTCTCTTCGAGGCGCCGGATCAGATCGGACGCCGTCGTCGAATCGGCGTGTCCGGACAGCAGGCGGGCCACGCCATCGACCGCCTCCTGCACGCCATCCACAAGCGAACGATTGAGTACTAGGCGACCCTGAACAACCTGACTCAGGACCGATTCACACGCCTGGCAGAGCGCCTCCACATCCATCAGGCTCACAGAGCGGGCGGCGCCTTTCAGGGTGTGCATCTCGCGGAACGTCGCCTCCACCAGCTCACGGGTCTGAGCAGGCGGCGGACCCCCTTCCAAGGCCAGGAGGTTCGTCGTGATCGCCTGCAAGTGCTCTTCGGCCTCCACCCGAAACGTGGCCAGCAGCCGCGCCTTGATTTCTTGGTTCCGACTCGCCGTCATGTGGTTATCACGAACTCAGTCCTCGGCATGGAGCCGACGGCTGACCGGCAGCCGCCCACCGGCGCCGTTCCCCGAAATCAGCGTGCTCAGCCGCTGGGCCAGCTCATTCAGGTTCTGGGCCGCCTGTTCTACTTGTCGGGTGGAAGCCATGTTCTGCGTGGAGGCCTGCCGGATGTTCTGCATCGCGATCGCCACCTGATCCATCCCCGCCGCCTGCTGTTGGGCGGAGGCCAGGATCTGTTGCGCCGCCTGCGCCGATTCGGTCAAGCCCTCGCTCAGCAACCGGATCGCCTCGCCGCTTCGACCGGCCATCCCGACCCCGGCATCCGAGGTCTTGACCCCCTGCTCCGCCGCCATGACCGCTGCCTGCGTCGCCCGCTGGATCTCGTTCAGGATGCCGCGCACCTGTGCGGTGGCCTGCTTGGACTGCTCGGCCAACGCCTTCACCTCGGCCGCCACCACCGCAAACCCCTTCCCCGCTTCGCCGGCCTTGGCCGCCTCAATCGCCGCGTTCACCGCCAGCAGGTTCGACTGCTCAGCCAGATCGTTGACGACGGCGATGATCTCACCGATGGCCTGACCCTGCTCGCTCAAGGCCAGAATCCGCTCCGCGATCGCCTCCATCCGCGCCTTCAGCTCCTGCATCCCCTTGATGCCTGCTTCCACCGCCCCCCGCCCCTCTTGAGAGGCCTGGGCCGTTTTCTGCACGGCGTCCGTCACCGCTCGCGCTTTCTGAGCCGACACCTGCGCGGTCTGCTTGACCTCGTCCACGGTCGTCGCGGTCTCCTGGACCGCAGTGGCCTCTTCGGCCGTGCCCGACGCCTGCTGGGTCGTCGAGGCAACAATCTCTGAGGATGCAGAACCCAACATCGCAATGGCGTCGCGCAAGGGACCGATGATGGAACGAGCGGACGCCCAGGCGATCACGACCCCGGCGGCCAGCGCGAACGCCGACACGAAGACGATGACCCAGAAGGCGCGAGAGGCCGCCGCGGCCGCCGACTGTGCGGCCTCTTTGGCACGAGCCCGGTCGGAAGCGACAAGGCGGTCAATCAAGGATGACAGCCGTTCACGTATCGGGTACACCCGTTCTGCACCGATACGGAGCGCCTCGGCCTCTCGACGGGCCGCCTTGGCTGCAATCGCCGCATTCTGCCCTTGGTCAAGCAACGTCACGAGACCCAGCACCTCCTCCCACTCGCTTTTCAATGCTGAAGTGGTGCTTGCGTCGCGGAGCGCTGTGAGGCTCCGGCGGCCGCTCGAAAGTCTGTCCTCCATCACCTTTAGGAACTTCTGGTCCCCGGTGAGGAGATAGCGGAGGAAGTTCGCATTCGCTGAGGTGAGCCGTTCGTCGGCACGCAGGGCCTCGAGGCTCTGCTCCTGCTGGCGCACCGCGCTGAAGAACGTATCAGCCGTACGCGGAAGCGCATAGATGCCGGCGCCCGCGATCACCGCCAGGAGCAGTAGAATCACCGCATATCCGACCGCAATCCGCTGACCGACTGTCCATCTCATCTTCCATCTCCTCCTGAAGAGGCCCCGTCATGTGACCTCTTCGTTGACTGTGATCCGCGGGTCTCGAGCCAGCGCCTCGAGATCCAGCACCGCCACCATCTCCTTCGTCACGCCTCTGACGATCTTGTGACGCTCGCCTGTGAGGGTGACCGGAGGCAGTGACACGTCTTGCAGCGCAACTTGGACCGTGCCCACCATGCTGTCGGCAGAGATTCCTAGTGTCATCCCCACGGCCTGGACCGCCACGATTTGGCCCGCCTCGGTGTCCTTTTGTCCCGGCAGCTCGAGCAACCTTCGGAGGTCTAAGACTGGAAGGATCCGGCCGCGGTGGTTGACTACACCGAGCAGAAACGGCGGTGCGCAGGGCACCGGTGTCAGCTCCCGGAAGGGGATCACCTCCAGGACGAACGCCATTTCAATTCCGTACTGCTCTCGCGCAATAGCGCAGACCAGCATGTCGAGGAGCTCTCGCGGGCTCTGGACCTCCGGCAACGGCTGCGCCAACACGAAAGCCCGATCCCTCAAAATCCGCTCGACCTCGTCAAGAGAACGACGTTCGCTGGTTTCGAGATGCCTCCGTGTCTGCGCCAGCCTGGAGTAGATCTCCTGCCAGTCGATCGCCTGTCGTGTCTCACTCATGCGGACAACTCCAGATACGCCCGGGCGGTCTCCAGAAGCCGACCCGCCGTCAGGCCGGCACTGCCCGCCACTGTCTCATGGCCGGGAACGGTCTGTAAGAGGCTCACCACCGTCTCCATGGATCGCCGTCCCTGGCCGCGCTTCCCCTGTCGCAGCAGCAGGCTCCCCATGAGGAAGTAGGCCGACGCCGAATCCGGCGTCAGGTAAATAACCCGACGGAGCGTTTCAAGCGCTTCGGAGATCTCCCCTCGTTCCTGACAGATCGCAGCCAAAAGAAGGTGGGCTTCGGGGTCAAGCTGATCCTTCGCCAGCGCGGTCTTACACAAATGGTAGGCTTCCTCCAGGTTGCCTTGATCGGCCAACGCTCGCGCGCGCTCGAGCAGGGGCTGGGGGTTGGGGGATAGGGGTTGGGGAGCAGAAGACGGGGGTTGGGAGTTGGGGGATAGGGGTTGGGGAAAAGCAAATGGGGGCGAGGGGACGAAAGCTGATGGCTGATGGCTGCTAGCCGATGGCTGCTCCTTCCGATACAAGATGGCGTTGGGGAAGGTCACGGGGGCCAGCGGGCTGAGCAGATCGGTAGAGGCTTCAGCCGGACCGACGACTAGCCATCCTCCGGGTACAAGCGCCCGTTGCAAACGCGTGACGCACGCCCGTTGGGCCTCGTCGGTAAAGTACATCAGGACGTTGCGACAAAGGATCAGATCCATAGCGGTGGTATTGGTGACGACGGCCGGATACCCATCCTCGGCCAGGTTAAGCGGGGCAAGACTGACCATTCGTTGAATCCTTGGGTCTACCTCATACGCCTCTGTTTCGTGGCGGTAGAAGTATCGATCCCGAACCCATGAAGGGGTTTCGCGGAGCGGCCACTGCCGATATACCCCTCGCCGGGCCACCTCCAGAGCCTCCGAATTGATGTCTGTCGCCAGAATCGTCAGCGACCAATCCGCGAGGTCTGGGAGCAAGCGATCCAGCAGGATGGCGAGAGAGTACGGCTCTTCGCCGGTGGCGCATCCGGCGCTCCAGAACCGGAGCCTGAGGTTACCCGCCGACCGGCGTTCGGCAATAAGGGAGGGAAGGACCTGCTGCTCCAGCGCCTCAAAGCAGCCCGGGTCGCGGAAGAAGTAGGTTTCGCCCACCGTAAGGTGGTCGGCCAGCCGCCTCCACTCCGGACTCTCATCCGGCAAGGTAGCCAGCCATGCCAGATACGCGTCCGGCGACCGAATCGATGCGCCTCGGAGCGCCCGCGCGAGCCCCCGCTCGAGGTCAGCCTGACGATTCTCAGGAAAGTCCAGCCCCAACCGCCTGGCGATCAATTCCTGCATCTCCCGGCATGCCTCGTCAGATAGCCTCATCCTGCTCGTTCCTCCAGGGCTTCGGCCAACGATTGCTCTTCGTCGAGGGACAGGAAGGTGCCCAGGTCATGGATGAAGATGAGGCCGTCTGCGAGCGCGACGATTCCCGCTACGTACCCGATCCCGGGAAGGACAGTGCCCGGAGGCATGACAGTATCTCCGGCCACCTCCGTCACCCCAACGACCTCATCCACCGGCAAGGCCAGGATTCGCCGATGCGTCCGAGCGACCAGGAGGCGTCCGGTAATGCCATAGTCGCAGGACGGCAAGCTGAAGCGGCTTCGGATGTCAAGAACCGGCACAACCTGCCCGTGCAGGTTGATCACGCCGAGCGCCACAGAGGGCGCCTTCGGCAGCGGCGAGACAGCCGCCATCGGCAGCACCCGCTCCACCGTATCGAGACGCAGGGCGTAACGCTGACCCTCGATACCGAACACAACTAACCGGAGCGGAGAACCTTGTACGGTCACCTTGTGACCTCCGTTGACGCAGAACGAATCGCTCCTCACTGCCTTCATGACTGGAATAGGTAGTTTCCCATAGCTATTTACGATAAGTCAAAATATTTCTCAATAGGGTATATTCCGGATATATGAACGTGATTTTCCCTGAGAACAGTAGTATGAGCTAACGCAGCAACAGACACACGACTGGTGAAACGGATCAACCATGAATCCTTAGAACCGGTCATCGGCACCCAGGATCAGGACGCGATAGCGGAACGACGCCGGCCGCTCGGCGGTTGGCGAGGCAACTACGGGGATGCGGCTGGAATGATTGTGAAGGCTTTCCCGCGCGGAAGTCGATAAATGTGGAAATCGTGGTCCAACGTAAAAATCACCGACAGGCCCCGGTCTTCAGCCAGCGCAACCAGCGAGGCGTCGGCCAGATCCATCGGGACGTTCTGATACTTCGCCATCAGGGTTGCAATATGCGGCACGTGCCGTGGCGTATCGATGACCAGGTCGCCCCGGTTGAGCAGACGCCAGAGCGCTTCCTGGGCTGTCCACCCCGCCGCTTCCCCAAGCAGATACATGGCTTCGGTAAATGCCGGCCAGGTGGTCAGTAGAGGACCCTGTAATTCGGTGAGCGCCTTGCGACACCGCACGTGATCAGACTCCCCGCGGTCGATGAGCGCTACCAGGGGACCGGCGTCGGTCAGGATCACCGGCGGCGGCGCAGACTCTTGCGAAAGGCCTCGCCGGTCCGGCGAGCCTGCCCGCCTGCCGAGTGTGCCGCGCCGATCACATCGGCAAGCCTCACATCCAAAGACGCGGCGGCGGCCTCGTCACAGTACCGCGCTGCCGCCCGCCGCAGCAGCGCCGATAGGGGAACCCCTTCGCGCTCAGCCAGCTTCCTCAGCCGTGTTTCCAGCGCCGAATTCAGACGTACGCTTGTGGGCATGGACCCTCCTTTGTATGACGATATATAATATAGTGTCCTACACACACGCTCACCTGTCAAGCGCCCGCTGTCCGCATGACTCAGAAGCGGTCGTCAGAACCCAGGATCAGGACGCGATAGCCGAACGACGCCAGCCGCTCGGCGGCGGTCCTCGCCTCGGCGTGCGAGGCAAACCGGCCGACACGGACCCGGAAATAGACGTCCCCGTTGACCTGGGCCTTCACCAGGTACACACCGGTCATCTTCTGCTCCAACTCCGCCTTCAGGGTACGCGCGTTCGACTCCGAGACAAATGAGGCCACCTGTACCGAATATCGGGTGGGTTCCGGCGCCTGCCGCTGCGGCGGCGCCTGGGTGAGTCGAACCCTGACCGGCGCCGTTCCGGGTCCCACGACGCCGAGCAACTGGGCCGAGGCATACGACAGGTCGATGATCCGACCGTCAATGAACGGCCCGCGGTCGTTGATCCGAACCGTCAGCGAACGACCGTTGCCGAGGTTGACCACCTCCACCCAGCTTCCGAGGGGAATCTCGCGGTGCGCGGCCGTGAGCTGATACATGTCGTAGACCTCGCCGCTGCTCGTGCGGCGCCCATGGTAGGGGTGGCCGTACCAGGACGCCAGCCCCTGCTCGCCCGACGGGTCTTCCCACGCGCGCGGCCCCTGACTGATCGACGCGCACGAGGTCAGAAACAACAGCAACAGCAGGGAAAGTGCAGGGATCGCGGATCTGTATGATTTGCGCACTGATTCACCTCCTGATCGGTCGCACAAATAGATCGTCGAGAGATGATGCCAGGATGCGGTGCAGCGACGGACTGCGCCATAGGGGATTTCCCCTGATATCCGATAGGTGAGGGATTTCACCGAATATTGGGATCGGTAAGAGGCGGCGGAGGGCCGATACGTTGGTCGTTCGAGCAAGCGACCGCTCGGCAGTCACGCGATTGACGATGGCCCCGACCACCGGGACACCGGCAGCACACGCCGCCTCGACCGTCAGCCTGGCGTGGTTCAGCGCCCCAAGCCTGGACCCGATGACGATAAGCAGGGGCAGTTGCAGCCGGACCGCGAGATCGAGGAACGACACCTTTTCTGTGACGGGTACCAACAGGCCGCCCGCGCCCTCCACCAGCATGACCGTATGTCGATCGGCCAGCCGGTCGAAGCGCTCCAGCAACCGGTCGACGTCAATAGTCCGTCGTAACCGCTCAGCCGCCACCATCGGCGCCAACGGCTCACGGAAGCGATAGGGGTTGATCAGGTCAAGGGCATCCCGCGTGCCGGCCGCCTCACGCAGCGCCAAGGCATCCGGCGGTCGCAATCGTCCGTCTCGAGTCGAACAGCCGGTCTCGACCGGCTTCATCACCCCGACATCGACCCCGCAGGCCCGCAACGCATACGCCAGCCCCGCCGTGACCAGCGTCTTCCCGACGCCGGTATCGGTCCCGATCACAAACAGACCGGAATGTTTCACGAGGTTCATTGCGTCACAAGTCCGCCCCTCACGCCTCCCGCCTCACGCCTTCCGTGGCCGCCCTGATCGACTCGCCGACGATGCGCACCATTCGAATGAGGTCCTTGGGCGAGATCGAGAGCGGCGGCATCAGGACGATGACATTACCCAGCGGCCGGATAATTAATCCTCGTCGTCTAGCCTCCAGGATCGTCCGGATCCCCATCTTCGCCTCATACGGGTACGGGGTCCCTTTGTCCCGATCCTGCATCAATTCGATGCCGACCATGAACCCCACCTGCCGGATATCGGCCACATGCAGAAGCGTTCGCGGCGTCTCAAGCTCGCGACGCAACAGGGCGATCTTCGGTTGCAGCCGCGTGAGCGTCTGCTCCCGCCGAAAGCACTCGAGGTTTGCAAGCGCCGCGGCGCAGGCCAGCGGGTTGGCGGTGTAGCTGTGGCCGTGAAAGAAGCTCTTCTTCTTCTCATACGGGGCGCAAAAACCGTCGAAGATCGCCTGTGTCGTCAGCGTCGCGGCGAGCGGCAGATACCCTCCCGTCAGCCCCTTTGCCAGACAGAGCAGGTCGGGCGTGACCCCCTCCCGCTCACAGGCAAACATCGTCCCGGTCCGCCCGAATCCGGTGGCCACCTCGTCCAGGATCAGGAGGACGTTGTACTGTGAGCAGAGCTTGCGGACGGCCTTCAAAAAACCGGGCGGCGATGGGAGCATCCCCGCCGCCCCCTGCATCAACGGCTCCAGCACGACCCCCGCCACCCGGTCGTGACGGCGCGCCAGGATCGACTCGAGCCGCGCGAGCGCATCCGCCCGGCGGCGGCGGTCCCATGGCGGCCGATACGGCGAGGGGATTCGCCAGATCGGGAACAGGAGCGGCCGGTACAACTGGTGGAACAGGTCGATCCCGCCGACGCTGACCGCGCCCAGGGTATCGCCGTGATACGCCTCTTTCAGCGCAATGAACCGGGTCTTGCGGGCACAGGCCCCGCCCCTCTGCTGCCAGTACTGAAACGCCATCTTCAGCGCGATCTCGACGGCGGTCGAGCCGTTATCGGAGTAAAAGACCTTTGCGAGTCCTTTTGGGGCAATCCGGACAAGCGCCCCGGCCAGCTCAATGGCCGGCGGATGCGACAGTCCCAGGAAGGTGGTGTGCGCGATCTTATCGAGTTGGGCGCGGACGGCCCGGTCGATCGTTTGCTTGCGGTGGCCGTGGACCGTCACCCAGAGGGAGGAGACGCCGTCCAGGTAGCGACGTCCGTCGACGTCGATCAGGTAGCTCCCCTCGCCCCGTTCGATGATCGGATAGCGCTCCAGCAGCCAGTCCTGCATCTGGGTGAAGGGATGCCAGACGTACCGTTTGTCGTCCTGCCGGAGCCGCCGACTGCGTGAGGCCATTGATTCGAAAGTCCCCTCACCCGCACCCTCTCCGCACCCAGAGGGTACCCGGGGCGAGGGGCAACAAGAAAACCTCCTCTCCCCTCACCTGGGGGAGAGGATGAAGGTGAAGGGGGTCAGATGAATTCCATGCAATCGCATAGGCATTAAAGGCGTCAACGCGAGGCGGCGGCGTGACGCTCGTGGGCGGACAACGGTTCGCCGAACTCGAACCCCAGGTCACGAAGCATCTTCAGGTCGTCGGCCACGCTCCGGTTTTTGGTGGTCAGGAAGTCGCCCACCATCACGCCGCTGGCGCCGGCAAAAAAGATCATCGGGTGCAACTCGCCCAGATGCTGCCGCCCGGCGCAGACAAAGATATTCTTGGTCGGGAGGATCCAGCGAAAGAGGGCGATGATCTTCAGTATCTCAATGGGTGAAATTGGGGTAACGTTCGCCAGTCTGGTTCCCTCAACCGGGATCAGAAAGTTCAGGGGGACCTCGTCCACATCCAGCGCTTTCAGGGCAAAGGCCAACTCGGCGCGATGTCTGGGCTCCTCCCCCATTCCGAACACTCCCCCACTGCACGCCCTGAGGCCCGCGGCCTTGGCTGCCCTGATAGTCGCAACCCGCTCGTCATAGCTGTGGGTCGTGCAGACGTTGGGAAAGTATGACCGGCCGGTTTCCAGGTTGTGATTGAAGGTCGTCAGGCCGGCCGCCTTAAGCTGACGACACTCCTCGTCGCCCATGATCCCAAGCGAGGCGTGCGCCTCAGCCGCGCCGTCCCGCGCAACAGCTCGGATCCCCTCGACCAGCCGACGGAAATCCTCGGATGCGGCGTCGTAGCCGCGTCCCGCGGTTACAACCCCAAGCGCCCAGGCGCCATACGTCCGCGCCTGCCTGGCAGCCAGCACCACGTCGCCTGCAGCGATCACACTGTATCGCGCAATATCGGTGGCCTGGCGGGACGACTGGCTGCAAAACCCACAATCTTCCGGACAACCGCCGCTCTTGGCGTTGACGATGCCGCACAAATGGATCCGATTGCCGAACCGATCCAGCCGGAGGCGATTGGCCGTCTGGAACAGCTCATGGACGTCGTAGTCGGATCGCTCGAAGAGCAGCGCGGCATCCTCGAACGTCGGCGCCCCCCCGGCCAGCACCCGTTCGCCGATCCGCCGCACCCGCGCCGTCATCCCATCTATCACATCACCCCCCGTAGGGGCGCGATTCATCGCGCCCATTGGGTTGTCGCCCGTCGTCGGGGCGCGATTCATCGCGCCCGTGCCGTGTGGTGGGCGCAATAAATTGCGCCCCTACAGCGATGATACCGTGGTAATCGGCCAGCACGCGGTTGATCTCTATGTTCGTCACGTGTCCCGCTTCAGGGTTTTCTTTGTCATATGTCCAAAGCGCCGGATTGGCCTGGATGTAACTGCGGATGCCGTTGAGCGATCGCTCATCTCGAATGATATGTTCGTAGTAGTTGCGTTGCCAGGCAAACGCTGGAGCCCATTGCTTCCGAATCTCATGGGTCGAAAGGGCCTTAAACGTGCGAACAATATCACCCACCGTAGGGGCGTGATTCATCGCGCCCGCCTGTTCGGTCACCGTCGTAGGGGCGCGATTCATCGCGCCCGTGCCGCGTGGTGGGCGCAATAAATTGCGCCCCTACAACGACAATAGGCATGTTCAGACAAATGGAGCCTAACGAAGCGATCCGGTGATGTCAAGCCGAAAGGGCTTTCCACGCCCGATTGGCCGTATCCCCGCGTGGCCGTCGTCGGGGCGCGATTCATCGCGCCCGTTGGGTTGTCGCCCGTCGTCGGGGCGTGATTCATCACGCCCTGTGGATGGGGCGGATGTTCGACGTATGCGATTGCGCCCGCGCCGGGTCGTGGGCGCAATAAATTGCGCCCCTACAATGACAATAGGCATGTTCAGACAAATGGAGCCTAACGAAGCGATCCGGTGATGTCAAGCCGAAAGGGCTTTCCACGCCCGATTGGCCGTATCCCCGCGTGGCCGTCGTCGGGGCGCGATTCATCGCGCCCGTTGGGTTGTCGCCCGTCGTCGGGGCGTGATTCATCACGCCCTGTGGATGGGGCGGATGTTCGACGTATGCGATTGCGCCCGCGCCGGGTCGTGGGCGCAATAAATTGCGCCCCTACGGAATTACCGAGGCGTGGGTTATTTGACTTGACAGGGTATCGTCGACTGATTATAGTCGCGTCATTCTTTCCAACGTTACGCGGATACGCTGCATGGAGAGTTCCTATGATGCGCAACGTCTTCTGGGCACGCCTGTTTCACCCCGTTTTGCCGGCTCTTCTGATACTGATAACGGCCGCCTCTCCGTCGTGGTCAAAGGAATACATCATCGGCGCCGGCGACATCCTCTTCATCTCCGTCGTGGACAATAAGGACCTGGACACCATCGTCACGGTCCGGCCCGACACCAAGATCACCTTCCCCCTGATCGGCGACCTTCAGGCCGCCGGACTGACCGCCCAGGAGTTAGCGGCGAATCTGACCAAGGAACTGGCAGCCAAGGTGAAGAACCCGTCGGTCACGGTCTCGTTGAGGGAGGTCGGCAGTTACCGTGTCTATGTCCTGGGTCAGGCGACCAAATCGGGCGTCTACTACAGCAGAAGTGAACTCACGCTGCTGCAGGCGCTGGCGATGGCGGGCGGTATCGCCGAGGGGACCGATCTCTCGTCCGCCTACATTGTGCGGGGAACCCAGCGGATCCCCGTCAATCTCATCAAGCTGTTGCGTGAGGTCGATACGGCCCATAACCCGCCGCTGATGCCAGAGGACATCATTGTCCTCCCCGATACGCCGAAACTGAAGAATCTTATCGTGGTGATGGGCGAGGTCAACAAGCCCGGCGTCTACCCCCTCAATAAGGACGAGGAGATGAGTACGGTCCAGGCGATCGCCCTGGCGGGGGGGTTCACGCCCTTCGCCTCCCAAAGCCGGGTCACGGTCATCCGGGATGAGGGCGCCAAGAAATCGACGATCCGGGTCGATGTGAAGGAGTTGCTGAAGTATCCGGAGTCGGCAAAGGGGGTCGTCCTCAAGCCGGGGGACACCGTCGTGGTCCCATAGAGAGTGAAAGACTCGTTATGAGTGTTGAGTGTGTAGTGCAGAGAATACCATAACGCTTCAGCGGTGCGTAAAGGCGCTCATAAGACATGACACCCGATGGTCCGCCGCTGCCTTGGCGGTTGTCGTCCTCATTGTTGGCGCACTCCTGCCCTCGACGGGGTGGGCGCAGCAGGAGGTGGGATGGACGGTTACCCCCTCGATGGCGGTCGCCGAGGTGTTCGATGACAATATCTTCTCTCGCGGAGAAGGCCGTGGGCGCAAATCCGACTTCATTACCCGCGTGACCCCCGGGCTCCAGGCCGGCTATTATTCCATCCCGTTTACGCTATTCGCAAAGTACGACTTCGACGCCGAGGTCTACGCCAGGCATACCGAGTTGAACGACGCCCAACTCAGGCGGCGTGCCACCGCGCAGGCCCGTTACCTCCCGATCCGGCCCTTGACCCTCTCTCTGAGCGGCGCCTACACAAGAACCGAAACCCCCCAGGACCTCAACCTGACTACCGGCATCGAGTCGGCCAGAAGGCGTGCCAGGAGCTACAACGCCAGCCCGTCATTCAGCTATGAGGTCGATCCGTTGACGTCGGTTAATGGGCTGTACAGCTTTACGAACGACAAACGGGCCGGCGGGACCCAGACCGACACGCACAACGCCTCCATCGACCTGAAGCGGCAGTTCGGACGGCAGGACACATGGGGTGTCGGCTACACCTATCGCCATTATAAGTTTAACGACCAAGAGCCCTCACCCGTATCCGATGAGGGCTCGACGACCACCAGCCATGTGGGCAGCCTTATCTGGAGCCATGAGTTTACCCCGCTGACCAGCGTCACACTCCACGGCGGCGCCCGTTTCAGCGAAGGGAGCACCAATCCCGAGGTGTCGGCTACCATTCAACACCGGCTCCAGAAAGGCCGACTCTCGTTCACCTATGCGCGCAGCCAGACCACCGCCATCGGGCAGGGCGGAACCATCGATACGGAGAGCTTCAGCGCCAGCGCTTCGTATCAGCCGATCCGGTTTCTCTCGTTCAGCGTAACACCGAGTTACTACCGGAACGACCGACAGAACGACCAGTCAGACGTCTACAGTTTTGGGCTCAACGCCACCTACCAGATGACCAGGTGGTTAAATCTGGTCGGTTCGTACCGATTCAGTTTCCAGGATGGGACACTCGACGATACAACAGGCGGAAGCACCAGCCGAGATATCCTCCGAAACGTCGGTTTCCTGCAGCTTGTCGTCAGCTACCCCTACCGCGTCGACTGAGAAGGCAGTGTTAAGTGTTGAGTGTGAAGTGTGAAGTGGTGAGTGGAACCTCGCTTTATTCTCCCCCCACGCCTGCTCCTTTTCCCAGACATCGGACTCCCCTCTCACCAACGGACGTCGTCACGTTCACCGGACATGGAAGACCACACCTCCTCAAGGAGTGGGTCAGGGATTAACTTGAGGACGAAGGTGAGTAGATCTTGATTTTGGGATGTCCATCGCCTATATTAAGAATGACAATCCTACTGTCTGATATTCAGATATTCTCGTCAACAAAGGGGTGAGGAATTATGATGGTCGAGGTCAGCAAAATAGGAAAGCGCGGAACGGTCGTGATTCCCTCCGCTCTTCGACACCGTTTTGGGATCGAAGAGGGATCGCTGGTGATCGCAGAGGAGCGAGAGGATGGGGTGTTAATTCGTCCAGCCGTCGTCATGCCCGTCGAAATCTACACGCCAGAGCGTCGAGCGGAATTCCTCCTCTCGAACGCAGTTGATGTAGACGATTACACCCGCGCACTCGAAGAGGTCCGCAAAATGGGCCTCGATCCGGCCGCCATTCGTCATCATAAGCCGGCCGGGGATTGAGGGTGGACCGTGTCTTCCTCGATGCCAATATTCTCTATTCCGCCGCGTGTCGACCGAACGCCGGTCTTCGTCGGCTCTGGAACCTACCCGACCTACAATTACTAACCTCGGCCTACGCCATCGAAGAGGCGCGGCGAAACCTCCACGGCTCCGAGCAACGTAAAGATCTCGAACAGCTACTCCAGGCCGTTCGTGTGATCGTGATCGCTCCACCGGATCGACCGATTGTCGGGTGTGGTCAGCTCCCTGAAAAAGATCGCCCGATCCTGTTGGCCGCGATAGCCTCGCGGGCAACCCATCTGTTGACCGGCGACTTTTCCCATTTTGGCAGTTTCTATGGACAGACCATAGAGGGCGTCCTGATCCTCTCGCCTGCGCAGTACCTCCGGCCACATCGCTCGGCATGACAGATCCGACTCACACAGGCTGGATAGGTCGGTTTAAGTCGATGCCCGCCACGACGGGTATCGACAGCCCTAAGCGCAGACGCATCGCGATCCAGTCGCTGAGCGCCTCTCGGAGTTCACGCCGGCAACCCTCCAGCGTGCGGTGCCGCGCCCACACACCTTGGGAATTTCCCCCCAGTACGTTCCTTCATCTTCAATGATGTCGTACACGGCTTGTTCCATAGCCTTGTCGATGAACTCTGCAAGCACAAGATAGCTCCTTCAGTCGTTTATATCAGAAAGGGGGAAAGGAAACAAGCGAAGTGACGCCACATGACCGGTTCCAGGGTACGGAAAAGTCGAAGGGCGGCACGACGTGTCGTCGCGCGCCATCGTCCGTCCGGACTCGTAGGGGCGTGATTCATCGCGCCCGCCGGTCGGGAACGGGTCCTCAGCCTGCAAGGATACGCAAACGGTGGGAGCCCTGAAGGATAAACGATAAGGGCCGGAGAGGAACTTCCTCTCCGGCCCTCTGACTTTGTCTAACGGAGCAGCTTTTAGTTTTTAGTGTCTTTCGCCTAACGCCTCACGCTCGGGGCGGTTTCTAGTTTTGAGTTCTTAGTCTCTTCCGCCTAACGCCTCACGCGCAGGGCAGTGTTTTAGTGTTTAGTGTTAAGTGTCAAGTACCCCACACTCAACACTTATCACTTAATACTGATCGGTCCCCACTCGTCCCTCCCCACTCAACACTTGACACTTCGCTTAACGCTCAACTCTGTTTTTCTTCCCCTCACGCCTTCCGCCTCACGCCTCACGATCGTCATCTTTGCCCTTCATCCGCTTCCGTCCGAACCAGCCCATCCCCATCAGGCCGGAACCAAGCAGCAGCAACGTCGCCGGCTCCGGAACCGGCGTAGGTCCAATCCATCCACTGCCAGCACCGCTGGTTCCGATGCCCTGGACGTGCGCCGCAGTTCTGAAGGCACCGGCACCACCGCCAGGGGCACTGTCAAAGTCGAACGCTGCAACACTAATCGCCGAGGTATAAACGAGATCATAAACTACTGTCTCCCCTGCCGTGAACTCCCCGGCAAAGCTGCCCGGCGGTGGGGGGAAATCGAAGAGAATATCGAAGTTGCCGTCTCCATCGGCTTGAAAAGCATTAACACCTGTGGAAATAGAATTCGGCACAGAAGCAGCATTGTTAACAGCAGTAAATGTCAGCAAGGTCGGGTTGAGACTCGGGTCAAAATTGAAAGACCACTCACTGATAAATTCAACATTCGTTAGATTAAGCGCAGTCATGGTTAGCCTGACGCCATTTGCCCCAGCACCGTCTAGGGTATCGTCAAATGTCGCCCTTAACCAAGGCGGCGTGCCTGCCGGTGGTGTTGCTCCGCTAAATTCGAAATTTAGATCAAAAGTTAAAGACGTCGCCCGCGCTGGACTCCCCCACAGCACCAGTCCCATCGCCATCATCGTAAAAAGTACCATCCTCAAAAACCGTCCCAAGTTCACATGACGTTCTAAGACGTTCATCGCTAGACGTTTCACCTTTTCTCTCCTTTCTCTCCTTTGCACCCGCGAAAGAAGCGAACTTACACTATATTTCATCTTCCTCTTTTATCTTTTCTTTGCTGAGCCTTCACTTAGAGAATCAAGCAAAATTCGCGCCACCATGCTGAGCGCAACTTAAGGATGTTAACATACCGAAAACAAGGCAGTTCAGGGCATCCAGTTTGCGAGGCTACCTGCCGTGACGCCATCATCTGTTCGGATTGCCGACACTTACCAAGCGCATTCAATCCGATGATCGATCGGTGTGATGCTGCTAACGCAATAAGTCTCGCTAGTTATACTGCTGATCACGCACCGGGTGTGATTGTAAGGCGTTCCGACGGTCGTCGATCAACTTTTTACGTTTTTCCAAAAACGGCCTGTCGTTGTCCGCCGCGTGAGAACGATTTTTTTAGAGAAATTTCGCGCCTCCATCTGGTTTACGGCTCTGCTGAAAGCACTATGCGCGATGTGCCGTCACCGTGGCGGTGATGACCGGCAGGCCGACCCCCACGATCTACCTCATCTTGTCGCCGCCCACCTCGCCGGCTCGGGGACAGCCGCTGGGATTGCCGTTGCCCGAACATCGTCGAGCGCGGCTCTCTCACTAAGGGAAAAGGTTCAGGAGTTCCCGCGCTCCCCTGCGAGTTTCAATACGGCGTCGCGCGTATGTGAAGCCAATCGGAATCCGAGGGTTCAACTGGTGGAGATACTGAATCGGGGAGATGTTGCAGATAATTTCAGGCAAGGCGAGTCTCGCGTGCAAGTTGCTCTTCGATCAGGCGAAACGTCTCCACCCCGTAGTCGGCAAGCTTGGCGAGGAACACCACTCGCGGCACATCAGCAAGCTTCGCTGCCACGCCGGAAGACAGGCGGCCCAACTCGTACAACTTGATCGCCGCCGCCAGTCGCAGTTCCGCGCCCAATTGCTCGGGACTCACCTTGAGCGCTGCCAACGCCTCATCCGGTATCGACAGTGTAATCCCGCACATTCGTCTCCCCTCCGCGAATTGTCACGCACGGTCATTGTGCCAGAATTCTCAGTGATTGTCATGCGGTCTGAGCGACACGCTCTTGCTGAGAGACTTGAAAGGGGATGGGAACCGGGGGACCGTTGAACCAAGTAAAGGGCCAAGGAGGAGGTCCCTCAACAGGTTTAAGGGCGATGCGCCGATATGGCGACTGTGATCCTTTTCACCTTGATCTGTCCGGCCTGTTTGACCGCCTGAGCAAGATCGTACTCCATCTGTATCCCAAGCCACACCTCTGGGCTGCTGCCGAAGGCCTTGGAAAGTCGAATGGCCATTTCTGGGGAAATTCCGGCCTTCCCATTGACCAGGTTATTCAGGGCCTGACGCGTGATGCCGAGCCGCGCCGCAGCGTCAGTAACTGTCAAGCCAAGCGGCTCAATGCACTCCTGGCGAACAATCCTGCCGGGATGCGGGGGGTTCTTCATACCCATAACGAGTTCCCCTTTCATCGTGCTGACTAATGATAGTCGATCAAATCGACATCATGGACGTCGCTTTCCTCGAAGCGAAAAATAATCCGCCAGTTTGCCCGAACGGTCACACCCCAAAAGGGTTTTAGGTTGCCTGTAAGACGGTGCGGCTTGAAGCCTGCAATCATAAGCATTCATAGCATGTCTAGTGACAAGCGTCAATTGTCTTGTCGGACGATGCGGCATGGCGAGGGTTACGCGATTGTGTGCCGATTGGGGCGCGACCGTAGGGGCGTGATTGATCACGCCCACCGTAGTGTCCCGCGTCGGGACGGGATTCCTCGCGCCCGTTTGCCGGGCAGGACGCCATGAATGGCGGCCCGACAATGCCGATGGCCCGCGGCCGACCCGGCAGGGCGCAATGAATTGCGCCCCTACACCCGGTGTGGCGATCGATTCGCCATGGGCTGGCGGCGTCGCCAGTCGTATTGTACTGCGTCGGGACGGGATTCCTCGCGCCCGTTTGCCGGGCAGGGCGCCATGAATGGCGCCCCTACAGGATCCGCGAGCGGCGGGAGGCCAGAAGGGTAAATAACAAGGGCCAAGGAGGAAGTCCCTCCCTGGCCCTGTGACTTTGTCTAACGGAGCAGTTTTCAGTTTCTAGTTTTGAGTGGTTAGTCTCTGCCGCCCAACGCCTTACCCCTCACGCCTCACGCGCAGGGCAGTGTTTTAGTGTTTAGTGTTAAGTGTCAAGTACCCCACACTCAACACTTATCACTTAATACTGATCGGTCCCCACTCGTCCCTCCCCACTCAACACTTGACACTTCGCTTAACGCTCAACTCTGTTTTTCTTCCCCTCACGCCTTCCGCCTTACTCCTCCCGATCATTTTTCTGGAGCCGCTTCCGCCCGAACCAGCCCATCCCAACCAAGCCTGAGCCAAGCAGCAGGAGCGTCGCCGGTTCTGGAACTGGAGCGGATGTTGCACCTTGGGCACGGTACTCGTCCCAGATCTGGAGATCGGAGAACATGACGCCGTACGGGGAGCTGGTGATCGAGGCGCGCTGATGGATCCCACCGAGGGCAAAGTTGTAGGCGCTGCCCAGCCCAAGATAGCTCGCTCCCCAAGGCAGCGACACGCCGGCGGGCAGGTTGTGCGACGCCATCAGCACGCCGTCCACCCAGACCTCGAACTGGTTGACAGGACCGCCCCATGCGAATCCGAGATGATGCCACTCGTCGAAGCCAACACGCACCGGCGTCACCTGGGCATGTGGATACCAGACATTGTTATGCCAGGTCGACCAGTTGATTGCCACCCGGTCATCGGCGGTCATAGCCGTCCCGTCCGCCCCCGCAAATCGGCTCAGCCCCGTACCGAATGCACCCTGGCCGGAAGCGAACTGGTTGAAGCCGAAGTTTTCGCCGAACGGCTCTCCACCGACAAAGGCCTGGAGATCCGCCCTGAAGAGCACCGATGCCGTCCCATGCGAGCGGAACGAGGTCTGTGTCGCGCTTCCATAATCCCGTCCGATGGAGTAGTTGATGACGGCGTTACTGGAGGTATAGTTTACACCACTGGGCGAGTTGGAAATACCGATATTACTGAGGTTACCGTCGCCACAACTCGACCCATCAGGGTCACTGCAGGATCCGAAGGTATCGACAATGAAACCGTCGCCGTATGAACCGTTTTTCAGGGATGCGCTATATAACAACGTAGCGTACGCGTCGTGCCCTTTGCCAAGCATACACACAACTCCGAGGATAATTGCGACCCGAACCACCAACGTATGGCGGGACTGCCAAGGCTCTCCCCCCTTACCCATTTCCCACCTCCAGTGACTCAGCGTGATGTCTCTCATCAGCAGGAAGAGGCTCACGACCCCCCCCCACTTTGGACTCGTAACCCTCTCCCCATGCGATCATCGGCGGGCGGAGCACCCGCCGTGCGCCCGCCCGTGGATATGACAGTCGGCGCCTTGCACCCCCTCCCTGTTAAGCAACCTGATGTTGTTCATCCTGCAGTCTCCCCCGATTGTAGGGGCGTGATTCATCACGCCCTCTTGACCGGCGCCGTTGTCATGATCGCCCCTGCAGGGCGCAATGAATTGCGCCCCTACATCCTGTCCGGCGCCTCTTTCCATGGTCGATGTGTAACGTAGCCGCATGGCCGCCGCTACCGCGCTTCAAAGAAACAGAGAAAGCCAAGGAGGAGGTCCCTCCCTGGCCCTCTGGCTTTTGTCTAACGGAGCAGCTTTTAGTTTTTAGTGTCTTCCGCCTAACGCCTAACGCCTCACGCCTCACGATCATTTTTCTTGAGCCGCTTCCGCCCGAACCAGCCCATACCAACCAGACCGGATCCGAGCAGCAACAGGGTAGCAGGCTCCGGTACGCTGGTCAGCTCATCATCAAAGCTGGTAGAGCCGCCACCTGCTCCATGCGATATGCTCGCTACTAGCGTCAGCGAGAAAGGACTGCCTGTAGCAGCCGAGCCGGTTGTGGTACCAGAGAACGCTCCAGGCCCAAATGGACCCAGCGCTCCAAGCAGACTGGTCGTCGTAAAAAGGGCGTTGCCGGGATCAAGGTAAGCGGCGAATGAAGCCGTGCCCACCGTCGTACCACCTACGTTGTGCGTAAAAGACGCCGAGCCACCTGAGATGGGACCAGTATAGCCGGTTTCACTAGCCATAATTGTAAGGCTTGCAGCCCCGGCACCAGAACTAGTAGCATTGACGCTATTCAGATCCAAGATCGCAAGGCCAGGAGTGCCGAGAGCGGGATAAGTTAGCGCTGTCGTGACATTAACAGTCCAGAACGTACCGGCTATAGAGCCCGCATAGGTTACGACCCCGGCAGCCGGGCTGACGTCACCAACGGCACCATCAGCAAGTATTACGTCCACGCCACCTGTTGCGGGATCATCCAAACTGATCGTGACGGCATGAGAAGGAGATTCAGACCCGACCAAGAGGGCCGCAGCAAACGCCGGTATGACGGCAACCAGCAATAGCCCTTTCGTTCTCCAACTACTCTTCGTCCTCATAGCGCTTCTCCCTTCCATAAACAGACTGCCAAAACTACCAATGTGTGATATGCATTCGAACCATAATTCGACTAATCTGTCGTAGCTTGAAGCAGAATCCGTGCCAAAGCGGAGTGGCGACAGTTTAGCGGCGTTAACGTATTGAAATTACGCGCTTGACAGGTACCAGTCGGGATGACTGGAATTGGCCGGAACAGGGTCACCTGTTCGGATTGCCGACACCTATCGACCAGAGCTTGGACGACTGAGAACTAGCGACGTTTCGTTAATCCCTTTAAACATCACTAGTTCTAATGGGACAGGTCAAAAAAGACACGGTTGTAAAGGATTCCGACGGTCGTCGATCAGATTTTACACTTTGGATCCAAGTCCCCCGTACCCTCCCTCACAGGCGGAAAACGCGAGCTATTTTATACGTGACGTAATACCATGGTCGCTATGGTTAGTGCGTCGTCCAGTCTTGATTGCACGTAGATTACGTGCTATACTGATTCGCGTGGAGAGGGTGAAATGCCAGGAAGGAGATTGCGATGGGACACAATATCACCTTACGTCTGGACAAAGAACTGATCCGCAAGGCCAAGGTTCTGGCCGCGCAGCAAGGGACCTCAGTGAGCGGCCTTTTAGCACGGCGCCTCGAACAGCTCATCAACGAAGAGGAGGCATACGAAACCGCCAGGCGGCATGCGCTTGACGTACTGGAGCGCGGGTTCCATCTCGGCGGGAAGATCCCCTGTCCCCGCGAGCAGTGGCATGACCGGTAAGGTCTTTGTCGATACCAATGTGCTGATCTATGCGCATGACCTCGATGCCGGCCCAAAACGCGCGGTCGCGGCAGCGATCCTCGAGGAGTTGTGGTCAACCCGCCTTGGGCTGCTCAGCGCCCAGGTGTTGCAAGAGTTCTATGTGAACGTGACCCGCAAGATTCCCTCGCCCCTCTCCCCGGTCGTCGCCAGGGAGATCGTTCGCAGCTATTGTGCGTGGCCGGTCCAGGTCCTGAAACCCGAGATGATCCTTCGCGCTTCGGAGATCGAGGAACGGCATCAGCTCTCCTTCTGGGATGCCCTCATCGTCACCGCGGCCCTGGCAGGCCATGCCGCAAAGATCCTATCCGAAGATCTCCAGTCCGGCAGAATGATTGAAGGCATCACGATCGAAGACCCGTTCGCCTCGATGGGCTCACGATCGGCGTGACAGGACTGCCACGGAGGGAATGGTCAGGGTTCTGGACAAGGTCATTGATTCCCGTGTGTTACACCTTGCGCTCGACGTCCTCCTTCGCGATCCCCAATCGCTCCATTAGTTCGTAGAGCGTCGGGCGGCTAATGCCCAAGGCGGCTGCGGTCTGCGTCATATTCCCCTGAGATCGCGTCAAGGCCTCGCGTACCAGTCGCCGATCGAGCACCTCTCTGGCCTCTTTCAGATTAAGGGTGTTGCCGGCAACCGATTCGGAGGTCTGGACCAACTCGAGGTCCTCCGCCGTCAACCTCGGCCCGTCCGTCATGACCACCGCCCGCTTGATGCGGTTCTCCAGCTCCCGAACATTGCCGGGCCACGGGTGGGCCTCGACGGCGTGAAGCGCCTGCGGGGTAAACCCGGAGACCGGCTTTCTGTACTCGGCCGCGTATCGGGCGAGTAGCGACGCGGCCAGTATCAGCAGATCCTCGCCGCGCTCGCGCAACGGTGGAAGCGACACGACGACGACGCCCAACCGATAGTAGAGATCCTCCCGAAAGTGGCCGCTCTCCATCGCCTGCTTCAGATCGCTATTGGTGGCCGCCAGTATTCGCGTATCGACGACAATCTCGTCTCGTCCCCCGACGCGGGCGAACCGCCGCTCCTGCAGGAAGCGGAGCAGCTTGACCTGCAGCGGCAGACTCAGCTCGCCGACCTCATCAAGAAAGAGTGTCCCGCCCTGCGCCTGCTCGATCTGCCCTTTACGCTGGATGTGGGCGCCGGTGAATGCGCCCTTCTCATGACCGAACAGCTCGGATTCAAGCAGCGTTTCCGGAATTGCGCCGCAGTTGATCGGCACGAACGGCCCGTGTTGTCTGACGCTTAATCGGTGAATGGCGCGGGCAACCAGCTCCTTCCCGGTTCCGCTCTCCCCGATAATCAATACCGGGAGGTCCGTATCGGCCACCTTTCGAACGACGGCAAATATCCGCTCCATCTGGGGGCATCGCCCCAGCATCTCGCTGAACGGCTCGCCATGAAGCTGTTGCTGAAGTCCCCTGATCTCCCGCTCGATCCCGGCCAGGTGAAACGCGCGCCGAAGCACCACCTTCAGTTCGTCGATCTGTACCGGCTTATAAAAGAAATCGTAGGCCCCCTGATCGATCGCCCGAATGGCATGGACCCGCGCCGCCTGGCCGGTGGCGATCACCACCTTGACCATCCGATCGATCTCGAGCAGTGCGCCGAGGGTGCGAAACCCCTCCTCCACGCCGTTCGGCGCCGGCGGAAGGCCCAGGTCCAACATGACCACCACAGGTCTGCCGCGCCGGCACTGCTCGATCGCCGCCGCCCCGTCGCCGGCCTCCAGGACGTCGTACTCCTGGGCCAAGGCCCAACGGAGCTGTCCGCGCAGCTCGGCGTCGTCGTCTACGATGAGAAGCGAAGGGCGAGTCATCAACCAGGGGGAAGTGTTAAGTGTTGAGTGGTAAGTGGTAACGAGGAAAGTGGGCGTTTTTTGCGCCGAATCGAAGCCATCAGGCTATTCAGCATCTTGCTGATCTCGATGAAGAGCGACTCCAGCTCCAGCAACTCAGCCTGCTGTATGAGCTGACGCCTGAACGCGAAACCTACAAGATACTGTGTTTCACTCAGCGACCTTCTAGCGATATTAAGAAACTGCAGGAATTCACTGGAATGAACACTTGCGCACCCCTCGGCAATGTTTGTCGGTATCGACAATGCCGCTCTTCGTAACTGACTCACTAAATCATAGAGATAGACTTTTGGAAATGCCTCAGTCATGTCGAAGATCTTATGAGCGAGTTGATCGGCTCGCTCCCACACCTTGAGATATTTAAAGCTCGTAATCATCTTCCTCTGAGTGTGAAAGGGTGTTGAGTGTGAAGTGGTTAAGTGGTGAGTGAGTGTTAAGTGTGAAGTGTTGAGTTGTCTCGACACTGCCTTGTCTTAACACTGCCTTGTCTCCACACTGCTCCTTTACTGCCCTACTGGCAGGATGATGCGGAAGGTGGTGCCTTTGCCCTCTTCGCTGTCCACCTCGATCCAGCCGTGATGCGCCTCAACAATCTGCTTGCTGTGGAACAGCCCGATCCCCAACCCGCGCCGTTTGGTGGTCCGGAACGGCTGAAAGAGCGACTGCGCCATAAATGTCGGCGATATGCCGCACCCGTTATCGCTCACCGACAGTACGACCGAGCCGTTTTGCATCCCCGTTTCAATCCTGATTTCCCCCCTCACGCCTCCCGCCTCACGCCTCTCGCCTCCCCTCTCGCCTTCCGCCTCACGCCTTCCGCCTACCGCCTCTTCGGCATTCAGCAGCAGGTTCACGAGCACCTTCTGAAACTGCCTTGCATCGAGGAGCAGCTTGTGGACGGGGCGCATATCGCAGACCAGCGTACTCTTCACCGATCCGTTCAGTTCGGCCAGCGTGGACCGCACAAGGTCATTCAGATCGGTCTCGGCCGTCTGCAGCGCCAGCGACTGGGAGATCTGCGACAGATTGCCCAGCATCCGGTCGATCCGCTCTACACCCTGAGACATCGCCCGGAGCGCCCCGGTGCGAAAGTCCGGATCGTCATAGTGATTCGGCAGGTTGTAGGCGAGCAGCGAGAGGGTCGACAGCAGATTCTTCAGATCGTGGACAAAGAAGGCCGAGACGGTCTGGAACGCCTCCAACTCCTTGGCCCGCACCAACCGCGCCGAAAGTTGAAGGTTCAGCAGCGTGCCGGCGACCTGATCGGCGAGTGTCTTCAGCAGATCGAAGTCCTCGACCGTCAACCGCTCGCCGGTTGACTTCGGACCGAGCAGCATGAGCCCCAACAACTCGTCGCGTCCGGCCACTAACGGCGCCGCATAGCGGCTATCGCCCCAGAATAGCGGACCCAGGCCCGCCGCGCGGAAGCGCTCGGGCCAGTCCACGTCTGCCTGCCCTGGGTGACCGATCTCGACAGGAGTAGGCCGGTCGAGGACCGAGCGAATCGGTTCCGCGTGGGACGCCGGGCTGAGGCGCCAACTGCCGGCCTGTGACAATGCGGTCGAGCCGCCGAGGGTCACGCAATCCTGAGCCTCATTCATCAACCAGATCGTCACCGACGGGGTCGCAAACGTCTCTGAGACCATCCGTGTCACGGCGCCACAGAGCCCAGGGATATCGAGGAGTGAGGTCGTGCATTCGGTAAAGCGCCGCCACTGCCGCCGATAGTCATGGGTGGGAGGATGCAGGTAACGGGCAATCTGACGTCGAGCATACTGGCGGAATCGGCCCGACAGCAGGACGACCAGCCCACCCATCATAGCAAGAAATACCAGAAGCGGGATCAGGGGCAGCAGTTGATCCCCTCCCCGCCGACTGAGGGCCAGGGCCACCACTCCGACAACTAACAGATAGAGCCCCACGATCGAGACCGCCAGGGAGTTGTACAGCAAGAACGGCGACACGTGCAAATAGAGATCGATGTCGAACAGGCGCATCCGACCCAGGGACAGCAGGACGAGGAGGCTCGCCAGCACGACGCTCCCAGCGGTGACGGGGTCAGGGGCGGCCTCGACAAAGCCGAACAGCAAGGCTTGGCTGTCGGTATAGATCCGCACCGCAAATACACCCGCTATACCGAGCACCACGAACTTGACCTGCCACCGTTTGGTTCCAACCGCCGCCCGAAGAATCTGTTCGAGGTTGATCAAGACGACGAGCGAGCCGAGCAAGGAGGCGAGACGGAAGAGATACCCGGGCCAGCCGAGCGGGATAAAAGCCCACGTAGATGGATCCGGATCCAACGGGACGGCGAAGAAATGAGTTGGGGAGGCGAGAGGCTGCGCGACGATCGCCAACGCGACGAGGGTGAGAAAGGTGAGTACGATCGCCCACCGCCAACGCCCGATCAGCACCCGGTAGTCAGCGCGGCCAAAACTTAGACTGAAGAGCAGCCAGATGCCGGGCAGGAGTGCCTCGACCAGGAGGGCCGAGCCGCTCCACCACAGAAGCTCATGGGTCGAGGCGGCGCTGGAAGCGATGGCGATCAGCGTCTCCCGCGCACCCAAGGCTGCCATGCCGGCCGCGAATGCCCAATGGACCGGGGAGCGCCTGTCACGATACAGGACAACCGTGCCCGCCACGATACTCAGAAGTGCGCCGGCATACGTCAGGAGGATGATACCGGTTGTCATCACGTTACGCCCCGCATCGGCTGCTCCGGTTTCCTGTGCGGCAACCGCGATACAAAAGCCGGTTGAGCTTCACGTCACTCAAACCGGCCATTCGCATCCTTCTCCGACAGGAGCGCGTTATCGATACTCCCGCCGATCAGTCGTGTCGCCCTTGCATTCGCCGCTTATCACCGATGACGTCCGCACCGATCAGAACCACAAAAACCGCACCTCGCTCTTTGTGAATTATTGTTGACAATCCCCAGCGGGACCTGACAATATGACGCTACCTGAACCTGTCGAGCCGCAGGCCTGGCGGCCGCGTGACCAGGTCATCTACACCCCATAAAGGAGATGCCAAATGGCAACCGTGCACCCGGCGCCCAAACAACCCTACGTCAAACCGACCCTAAGCAAGCATAAACCGCTTCGCGACATCACCGCCGGAGCAGGTGGTTCGCCACAAGGGCCTCAATAGAACCCACTACTCTTCCGTCTGACCCTTTGATCTTGACGGATTACTCACGCGATTCCGCGCCATAATCGCGAGTCCTGCCAGTCCGGATCCGAGCAGCAAGAGGGTACCGGGCTCGGGGGCTGGTGTGATCTCGGTCTGGAGTGTGGCGATCAGCGACTCCGGCGTATTGAACCACTTCTTGCGCTCGGTCGTTTTGCTGCCGAACTGGAGCTCGACGAAGAACGGATCCCCAGTAATCAGCGACGTAATATCCGGAAAATCGATCGTCTGGGTGCTGCTATCGCCTGATACGGTAAACGGCACGGGTGAGCCACCTGACTGTCCGATCACGGTGATTAACGGGGTCATCGGGCTCCAGCCGACATCGAAGAACCTGATCGATTCGGTGAAAGCGGGTGGATCATTACCGCTGTTAAGGTCCAAATCGCTAAACCCGAATGTCAGATGCGCGCTGTCCAGAGACAGCGATGCGATTGGTGAGAACCGGAGGTACATCGTCAGGACTGAGGAATTGTCAAATGTTCCGGCCTTAAAATCCGAGAACATACCCGACTTGAAGCCGCTTGGAGTAACGGTGACCCCATAGATCCCGGCATTGGCCGAACTTAAAGGGATGAAGTAGGTAATCTGACCGGTCGCGGGATTGTAACACGCCCCGGTCCCGCAGGTTGGAACCGCCTGCGTGTTTGATCCAGGTCCTGATAGCGCCGTCACCGGCTGGCCAAAGGCCGTCATGGGTACGGCGTCGGCTCTTCCTGCGGCGGCTGTCGCAACGACGCACGCAACACCTACAGTCAAGCCTCTCCACCACCCCCCCCTCATGATCGTACCCATGGTGTTCTCCTCTTATCCCTCACCGGTCATGCACCCCACTATACATGGATAGGTATTCCTGCATCATTGATAGGTAAAGTAAGGCGTTTTCACCTGATAGTCAATACGCCACATGGCCGATTCCTCAGAAAAAACGGCCTACACCCATGTCGAAATCATCGTAGCTGGGACAGGGTGCTTCGGGCCTCTTCAGCCCACGGAGCGTTACCCCCCTGCGTCAGCGCTTTGTCCAACGCCGTCTTGGCAGCCGCTTTGTTGCCGAGTTTGAGCTGGGTCATACCGAGGTGATACTGGATCTCGGGATGCTCCGGAAGCTTCGTCGCGCTGTCTTGCAGCAGGCCGAGCGCCCGTTGATGTACGCCACGTTTGTACAGGATCCAGCCGAGCGTGTCGGAGACACGCGGATCATCGGGCAGGCCCTCTTTTGCCAGTTGGGCCAGTTCCAGCGCCTTGTCCTTGTCGCCCCCATGCTCTGAGTACAGGTAGGCCAGATTGTTGGCGGCAGGCGCAAACCGCGAATTGACCGCGAGGACCTTCTGGTAGGTCTCTTTGGCCTTGGCGATATCCGGCTTCTGCTCATAGATGGCGCCCATCAGCATCATGGCGACCACATTCTTGGGATTGACCTTGAGCGCCTCATTCAGCTTCGCCAGGGCTTGATCGTACCGCTTCGAGCCCACATAGACCCTGGCCAGTTGTACATAGGCCGCCGTCAGGTTCGGCTCACGCTCTAATGCCTTCGTAAAGGCCGCCTCCGCCTGTTGCGGCTCGCCTCGAGCCAGTTGTACCTCCCCCAGCACATACTGCAGCCCTCCCGATTTCGGAGCAACCGCCAGTTGCCGCGTCACCCGATCGAGCGCCGCCTGGGGCTTGCGCTCGGCAAAGGCCATCGCCACAAGCTGCGCGATCGGATCGATGGCGGCAGGCGCCAGGGTGAGCGATGCCTCGAACTGTTTCTTTGCCTCTTCAGCCTTCCCCTGGCTTCGCAACGCCACCCCGAGCAGATACGGCGGGCGCGGATCCTTCGGCGCGAGCGTCACCAATTGTCGATAGGTCTGCACCGCCTTGCCGGGATCCTTGGCCGCGAGGTAGGCCGAACCGAGCAGGACATAGGCCTGGCCGATTGTTTTGTGCTTGGCCACCACCTGTTCAAGGGCCTCGATCGCCGGCTTGACGGCGCCGCCCTGGATATCCAACTCGGCCAGCAGCAGGATCGCATCGACATAGCTCGGATCGGCCTTGATCGCCTCGTTGAGTTCCGATCTTGCCTGCTGGGTGTTGCCGGCCTGGATCTGCGCCAGCGCCAATTGGTGTCGCGCCAGCACGAGGCGCGGCTCAAGCTTCAGTACCTGCTGAAACTCCTGGATCGCCTCGGTCGTCTCACGCTTGGCCAGGTGGATCCGACCGCGCAGCAGACGCCCCTCCAGATCCGACGGATTCTTCTTGAAGACAGGATCCAGCGCCTTCAGGCTCTCGTCGTACTTCCGCTCCAGAAAGGCGATCTCGGCCAGCCGACGCCAGGCCGGAAACGCCTCTGGCGCCTTCTCGGTCATCTGGCGGAGCACCTGCTTGGCCTCTTCCGGTCGTCTCAGCATCAGATACAGATCGGCCAGCTTCATCCTGGCGATCGAGTCGGCCGGCGCCAGTTCAGCCGCAATCTTGTACTCCTGCTCGGCGGCGGCGACGTCACGCCGCATCATGTGCAGATTGCCCAGGGCCGAGTGCGCCTCGACCGACTTCGGCTCCTTCGCCACCGCCTCGCGGAACGCCGCCTCCCCTTTGGCCGCATCCTGCCGCCGCAGATGGAGGGCGCCGATGGCGATATGGAATCGCGCACGGCCGCCGTATGTGGCGCGGGTCGCCTCAAGCCGATTGAGCGCCGCCGCGACCTCCGATTCCGACTCGGCCGCGCCCGCCAGCAACAACAGCGCCTCGAAATCATCCGGCTGCTTGCCAAGGACGAACTCCGCCTCCGCCCTCGCCTCCTCAGGCTTGCGCCGCAGGATATCGATGGCGCCCAGCTTGGCGCGGATAGTCACATTGTCGGGATCCAACTCCTTGGCCTTGACCAACAGCGGGAAGGCCTGACCCAGCTCGCCAAGCTCAAAATGCGCCAGCGCAAGCTGTTCGATCGCCTTGGCGTTCTTCGGGTCGACGCGTAACACATTCCGATACTCGATGATCGCCTCACGATATTGCTGCCCCTCGAAGTAACGCGCGCCCCGTTCCAGCGCCCGCGCCTTCTTGGCCTCCGGAGACCGGCTGCACCCGACTGCGACGATCCCGACGACAACCAGCATCGACACGCATCGATACAGATTCCGCATGACGATTATCCCCCTGTTTGAGCCGTCCTCACTTCACTAGTACTTACTTGCGAAAGTCAGCGCACATAAGCCGTCATACCCGCGAAAGCGGGTATCCAGTACAATCAATGGATTCCCGCTTAAGGACTGCGGGAATGACGTACGGGTATTAATGTAATTAAGGACTAGTCCGGAAGAAATTGACCCAGAATCGGATACATCGATTGCACGTACTGCGTCAACATATCGGATGTGGCCTCGACGCTGTCGTACACCGGACTCGACACCCGAATCAGCGCGCCGTCGGTCCGATTATGCAGCATGGCGTTGCGCACCATCTCGATCCTGGCCTCGATCTCGCCGGCGACCGGCTTGCCCTGCGCAACATACCAGTAGAACACCAGTTGTTGCGTCTGATCCTTCTGAATCAGATATCGATTCACCGTCACCGAGGCATGAGTCGTGGCAAGCGGGATCGTCACCTTTTTCGCCTCCAGCGGCTCCCACCCCCCGCCCGGCAGGCAGTTGCGCGGCGAATGCGGTGACGCGCCCTTCCGCTGCGTATCCCAGTACCCGATGTACAGCCACAGGCTTCGGTCGGCCGGATCGACAAACCGCCGCATCAGGTAGTCCTTCACCTTCAGGACGTTCAGGATCTCGACCTCAAAGATCGTGGCCTCACGCCCCTGCCAGGTCCCGATCGACAGCGGAAATTCATCCAGCGACCGGCGGATCGGTACCGCCTCTCCCGTCGAGCGAAGCTGCTGGAAGACGAAGGCGGCAGTCAGGAGCGCCACCGAGAGGACGACGCGCGAGGACGGCTTCATGCCGTTCTCCAAGGGCGCACAAGGCCGACCAGGCGGATCAGGCCATGGACCGCCAGCAGGGCGACGAAGGCTACCAGGAAGATCAGCCATCCGGAAAAGGAGTGAAAAAAGCCCTGGGCATAGCTTGCCCCGAACCACTGGCCGATCAGCCCGGTGCTGACGATGCGCGCCGCATTGGCCGCAATCGTGATCGGCAGGGCCGACGCGACCAGTACTGCCATCGCCCAGCGGCTGTCGAGAGTGATATAGGCCCAGGCCATCGCCAGGGCCAGGAGCGAGATCAGCGAACGAACGCCGCTGCACGCCTCGGTCACACCCAGGGTAATGCGGCTGAGATGCAGAACATTCCCATCCAGCAACACCGGAATCCCGAACAGATCAAGCGTCCACGCGGCATTGTGCGCCGCCAGATTCTGCAGCGGAAATGTTACGGCATAAAACAGGATGGCGGGCAGTGGAACCATGAAAAGGAGGAACACCAGCGGGAAGGAAAGTTGACGAAGAACCGAGGACCCCAGGTGGAACAGGACCAAGCCGGCCAGGATGACAATCAGCGAACTGCGCATCAGCCAGTTTTCGGCGCCGACATCGCCTAGGATCAGCATCCCAAGCCCGGCCAGCAGCACCAGCAGCCCCGCCCCACTTCCTCTATGTTCCCCTCGCCCCTTTGGGGGAAAGGGCGAGGGTGAGGGGGACCGGCTCAGCAATACCCGTAACCGGTCGCGCCCGGCCCAGACCAGATAGCCGCTGAAAAATGGGACCAGGAATCCGTGCGAGTAGTTGGGATCGTCCCACCACTGTCGGACCATATCAGGGACGATCCGCCAGTACAGCGCGGTCAGCAGCGCGCCGAACAGGAACAGGAGCACCGTCGTTCGGGCCGAAGCCCGGCTCGTGGCGCCTTCATACCCTTGACCGTTAACCATATCTATAGGAATGGTTGAACCCTTTCACGCGGTGTATGCCGCCACGAACCCCGAAGTTGTGCTCAGGTTATAATGAACCCCTTTCTCTGTCAATCAGCCATTAGGCGTATTTCCAAAACAGTTTTTAGTGTTAAGCTGGTAGTTTTTAGTGTCTAGTTGTCGGCTTTTCGACTCAACACTTCACACTCGTCCCTCCCCACCCCCTCCACCCTTCGCTCCCTCCCGCCTCACGCCCCCTACGCCTCACGCCTTATGCTCGCGCCTCGCGCGCAGTTCCTTCAACCGGCCGCACCCGGACTTTGACCTCCACACGCGAGCCGAGCCGATTGATGATCGACATAAGACGGTCCACGGTAAACCGTTCGAGATTCGCGTTGCGGATGCGCGAGAAATCAGCAGCCGCAATACCGGTGCGGTCATGGGCAGCGCGTACGCTTAGGTGTTCCCGCTCAAGCATCTTAATGATTTCGGCGGCCAGGATTGCCTTGAACTGCTCCACATCCGCGTTTTCGTGCCCCAGATCGCGAAATACGTTCCCGCTTCCCCGCGCCACTTCCAATTTGTCACTTTTCATTGCAACATCTCCCTCAGCCTCTTCACCCGGTCCTTGATCACGTCGAGCTCGCGCTTCGGCGTCTTGATCGCCCGCGTCGACTTCTTCTGGAACGCATGGACCACCCAGATCTCGTCTGCGAACTGCACCGCATAGACCACGCGGAAGGCATCACCCTTGAACGGCAGCACAATCTCAAAGACGCCGGATCCCATGCCATGCATCGGCTTCGCAATATCAGCCTTGCCGCCCTCGGCCGCGATCGTCAGTGCTGCGAGACAAATGGACCTGGCCCTTTTCGGGAAGGTCTCGAATTCCCTCAGCGCCGCCTTGATCCATGAAACAGGTCGTGTTTTCCGGGTCTCGGCCATCTGCTATTCCACACTACTCACATAGCGATGTTGTCATATGTGCTAACACCTGTCAAGCCATGCCGATGCACTGCTCCCTGCTCCCTCCCCACACCCCACACCCTCCACCCTTCGCTCCCCCACACTCGCCACTCAACACTTCCCTTCTTCTCCTCGGTCAAGGAAAGGGCATTGCAGTCGAGAGCCGCAGCGAGTAGACTAAATATCGCGGGTCTGGCCGGGTGTTGCGCCTGTCTGGGTCGCGATCGCAACAGGCAGGCGCAGACAGCGAGGCCAAACCATGTACGACTTTCAACTCGGCAAAAAGGCCGCGCAGGTCGCAGGGGTCAGTGTGTGAAGATTATCTGGACAGCACACGCATCAGATCGTCAGAGGGAATGGCAAAAGAAGCTGGGCATCACGCGGCCGGATGTTGAAGCACTTCTATGGAGTCCAGAGCAGGTTGTTCCGGGAGATCGAGGAATCCGGGTCGCGCAAGGCAGAAGGGATAACGGCTTGCTCCGAGTAGCGTTTATCGATGTGGAAGGGAATCGTAAGATTGTGACCGTGTACTGGACCACCAAGGTAGCGAAATATTGGCAGGAGGGATAACATGAAGATTCGATACGATCCTGAAGCCGATGTGCTTCTGCTCATACTTCGCGATGACCCCCCCGTGGATGCGCTTGAGGAGCCGGGAGGTGTGATCGTAAGCTATGGGGAGGACAAGGAGCCGGTGAGCGTAGAATTTCTTAACGCCTCCGCTCGCGCGCTCATCCGGCCTGGACAGGTGAGTGTGACGCTTCAGACCGGCAGCAGTCAAGATTAAGCAGCAGGCCTCCAGAGCTCTTCACGATCGCAACTCAGGGCGGTTATGAGTTTTGGGTCCTTAGTCTTCTCCCGCCTTCCGCCTCCCGCCTCCTCCCCCTACACCCTCCACCCTTCGTTCCCCTTCGCTCCCTCTCATTTCGTGTCAGAGGGCATATACGCGAGGTGATCCGGACTTGTGTCAGGGGAAGACGTACGGTATGCTATGTACAATCAATGTACATAAAGGAGAGACATCGATGCGAGAAGTCATGTTAAAACACAAACATCTACGGTTAGATCAAAGGAAGATCGACTTTGCAAAGCGGTTTTTCGGCGCCGCATCGGAACAAGAGGCCATTGACAGAGCATTGGCACTGCTTATGGAGGAACACCATATCGTCAAAGCGATGAAGCCATTGAAAGGAATCCTGAAGGCCGATCGGAAGCCATGGCCGTACCTGTAAACGGAAAAGTGCTGCTCGATACGAACATCTTTATCGGGTACCTGCGTGACGAACGCTACGCCGATTGGGTGTGTGGCCGGGTGGGCGGTATCGTCCGTTTTCTTTCCTCGATCGTCTTGATGGAACTCCGTCTCGGCGCGAACACACCTCGCCGTAAACGGGCTGTGGACCGGATCAAGTCGGCCTTCCCTGCCGGCCGGCTTATCGCGCCGACTCCGCCCCTATTTGATGATGCCGGACGATTATTTCGAGTGTTGTATGGGGACGGTTCCGGCCTAAGCGATCGACTGGCAGCCATCGATGATCTGTTGATCGCATTGACTGCGAGGCAGATCGGTGCCACCGTCGTGACCAATAATGTCGGCGAGTTCCAACGAATTTCCGGTTATCTGCCCGGAGTGACCATTACCCCTCCCGACTCCCCCACCCCTCACGCCTAACGCCCAGGGCAGTTTTTAGTTTTTAGTCTCTTCTCCTCCCGCCTTCCGCCTAACGCCTCACGCCTTATACCCGCGCCTCGCGCACAGCTCCTTCAACCGGCCGCACCCGGACTTTGACCTCCACACGCGAGCCGAGCCGATTGATAATCGACATAAGACGGTCCACGGTGAACCGCCCGAGATTTGCGTTGCGCAATCCCGCCTGCTCGGCTTTCATAAGTTCTCTGTGCACTGCTGCAGAAATAAGGATTTTCGGGAAGAGGCGCTGGAGGAGGTCCACTCTGCCGACCTTACCGAAGGAGCTGAGGATATCGGTATCGGCGATGGCAATCTTCATGGTAGGAGACTGTGTAATTTCTCATCCATGACTTTCGTGCTTTTGCCCTCGGTCTCACGAACGATTCCTCTGGCTGCCAGGACATCTTTGAACTCTGGTACGGTGAGTCCTACGACCTCTGCGGCCTTTGCCAGAGAGAGCCGCCCTTTTCGCCACAGCGCGATGGCCCCATCGAGCTTGAGTGTCGGATTCGTATTCAGATAAAGCAGCAACGCTTCTTCTACCACACCCTTTGATTTGATGCGCCGCTCGGCCGTGAGAGCGCCTACAAGTTCGTCCAGCAAATGTGCCTTCATGTCATGGCTCCCCCTTTTTACCCAGTGTAGTACAGAGCCCTTAACAAGGCAAGAGATCACGCGGCCTTCGCCCAGCGTAGTGTTTTAGTGTTTAGTGTCTAGTGTCAAGTATTGGTTCCTGCCTCACTCCACACTCAACACTTATCACTTAACACTCGTCCCTCCTCACTCAACACTCAACACTGCTTCTCTCCCCCTTCAGTCTTCAGCCTTCAGCCTTACCCCTCTCCAACTGGTCGAGCCAGGCCATAACAGTCTCGTATACCCTCCGCTGCGTGATAGCGCGCTCCTCCGGATCTTGCACGTCAAGAAAGTCTGCCACCCATTGCGGACCCGCATGGTCTACCGATAAGAACTGGTCCCGGATTTTCTCTAAGCCTTCGCGTACCAGCTTGTTACCAAGGTGAGGACGGAACGCGGTAGCCAAGCCAGGGGGACCACCCGGGTAGAAGCGGACACAGTAATAGATGTCGTAGGCATCCTTTTCCTTGAACCGATCTGATAGCGCCATCCCCTTCATCACGAGCCATGGAACAATTCCCGCAACCAGAAACCGTACGCGGTCTCGGCCTCCGCCGGGAAGTTCGCCTTCCAGCGACGCCGAGACCGGTTCGGTAAACACCAGGTCACACCCTCTGGCCTTCCGAGCCCGTACATCCTGGACCGGCTGTGTTCGGTGATCGGGGCCGGTTCCTCCGTATTCACCGGCAAGGAGGTCTACCTCGACGACGACAGGGTCCCGTCCGGACACCGTGACCTCACGAAAGAAGCGGAACGGCTGTGTTCGGTCCTGCCGATATCCGCGGGCGGCAAGGGCCTGGAGAATGGTTCGGTAGGAATCATCTGGGATCCGAGTAAAATCGAGTGCCAGGTCAATATCGAGGGTACCGGAGTGCGGTTCCGGAGCCTCAGGAAGCAGCAGAGCCGGCACCCACCCGCCGACCACCACCATATGATCCCGGAACTCGCCCATCAGATGGATCAGTTCGATTAAGACGGCCTTGCAGGCCTCCGCCGCCTCGGCGGTGTAGTCCCGGTGGGTTACCATCGCGGGCGAAGCCGCTGGTCCAGGATAAAGGCGGCGGCTTCCTCTCCTCGTCCCGCATACGATACTAAGTCGAGATAGAGCTGGATATCACTCACGACAATATCCCCATTGACCTGTCTGGCGCCGTACAAGAGCCCTTCGTCATAGGGTGCCAGAATCGTGAAGTTAGCTCCCGAGGGGACCGGCTTCCACACGAGTTCCTGAGCCAGGCTCGCCGCGTCACAGACCGCATACGCGAAACCTCGCGAATAGCGGGCAAAGGGGGCAACTCTGGCCGCGCCAGAGAAAAGCGCCAAGGCATACGTGATCCCCTGTTGACGACAATAGGCCGTCAGTGCCTGTTCCAGCGCAGGAGGGTCGCCGATGGCAAAGCAGTCGAGCGCATCGCTCTTCAGGTAGGAGTAGTTGGTTGCCCATTGCCGTAGGAGCTCTTCCGGCCTCGTGAGCCGGAGCCCTTTGTCCTCTTCCTGGGCGTACTCGAGGTCAAGGAGGCGCTGCTTGACTTTGAATGCCAGGCCGAGACTGACCCGCGCCTGTTTCGCCATCGCCTGCACCTGCCAGGTCTGCTTAGTGTCTTCCAGCAGGACACGGAGCACTCGACTCGCTTTAGGTGTAAAAAGATTCCGCAGAGGGCGCCGCTCTAGCTTTGGGTTTGGAAATCCTCGGCGTTCGATGAATATCGGTCCGAACACTAGTCGGCAATTACCTGCCAGGTCTACGAACCCATATCCGGCCTCTTTACAGATTTCGCGTGAGCGAGGGCCGATGTAGGGGGCTCCCACGATGCCATATGATTTCGGACGATCCGCAAGATAGGACTGAAGTTGTTGAATCACCCCTCGGATCAGCCGAGGCTCAGCGATCGTTGTGGTTTCCACGAGCAGTCGCCATCGCTCCCGTGCGACGGCCACATCCAGGACGAGGTCGAGTCTGGCGTCTCGAACCTCGACATCCTCCCGCGATTCCTTCAGGCGAACCGACGGCACCTCTTTCAGGACCACTTCCAGTCGCGACTGAATCTGCGATATCAACGCCGACTCACGCATCATGTGTTTCACCATGTATAGATATTTCACCGTTTGGTAAAAACTTACTATATAGTGAAATCACAGTCAAGAATATTGCATTCTCCCGCCTCCCGCCTTCCGCCTCACGCCTTCCTCCTCCCGCCTCACGTTTCACGCGTGCCGCGTTCGGCCTTGTCTTGCTCATACCTGTTCTGATATAATCACCGTGTGATCGATCAAGAAAAACCGCTCCTCACTCTACACCGTCCGGTTCGCCGAGGCGGTGTTCGTCCTGCACTGCTTCCAGAAGAAGAGCAAGAGCGGAATCGCCACGCCGAAGGAGGACATGGAGATCATTCGCACCCGGCTGAAGGTGGCCGAGGCGATCGCAAGGGAGATGAGAGATGACACGACGCATCGTTGAAGGCATTGACGTTGAACCCAGTTCCGGCAACGTCTTTGCCGATTTGGGCCTGCCCGATGCCGACAAGCTCAAGATCAAGTCCGGCCTGGTGATCGAAATCACCCGCGCCATTCGCAAGCTCGGCCTGACGCAAGAAGAGGCCGGCCGACGCATGGGCCTTCCGCAACCAAAGGTCTCGGCGCTCCTGCGCGGCGACTTCGCCAACCTGTCCGAGCGCAAGCTGATGGACTGCCTGAATCGACTCGGGTACGACATCGAGATCACGGTCAAGCCGGCAGCCAAGCCGGTCGGACACCTGACGCTCGCTATCGCTTGACGAGCGCGAACACCCGATCATGGGCACAGACAAGAATATCGGTGTCGCGTACCTTGACAATGCCTTTAGTCGGCGTAAAATGACATTACATCCCACCTATTTGTGGGAGCCCCATTGCGACCAAGAAAGGAGGAAGGAGCGTGGGTAGGACGATCCGTGCCCGGTTTGTGAAAGGTCGGCTTGAACCGGCCACTCGATTGAATCTGACAGAGGGAGAAGAGGTCACGGTCACCATCCTAGAGATTCCGAGGCGGAAGGGTAGAGACATCTCGCGCCGCGCTGCGGGCGCCTGGAAGGGGACCATCGCAGCGGACACTCTCATTCGCAATATCTATACCGATCGTCTTGTCAGTACCCGGTCGGTACCGAAACTATGAGGCCGACCTATTTGCTGGACACTGACTGGGTGATCCACTACCTCAACGGCCGGACCGACATTGTAGAGGAGATCGATAGGGCTCGTAATCTCGGTCTCGCGTTAAGCGTGGTTTCCCTGGCTGAGCTGTACGAAGGGGTTCACTATTCCCGTGACCCAGAAGGCAACGAGCAGTCGCTTCAGGACTTCCTGGCCGATGTGGAGGTCATCGGCGTAGATGAGGCCATCTGTAGAATCTTCGGATGGGAGCGAGGTAAGCTTCGCCAGCGGGGCAAGGCCATAGGCGACTTCGACTTACTCATTGCTGCGACCTGTTTGCACAACGGATTCACTCTGTTAACCAATAATCGCCGTCACTTTGACCAGGTTGAGAATCTCGCGATAGTTTCAATTTAGCTTGTACCGCGTCACGTCCCCCGCCCAGGGCAGTGTTTAGTTTTCAGTGTCCGCCCCTTCCGCCTCCCGCCTTCCGCCTTCTGCCTTCTGTCTCCGTCCCTTCAGCCTTCAGCCTACAGCCTTCAGTCTTCAGCCGGCCGCACCCGGACTTTGACCTCCACACGCGAGCCGAGCCGATTGATGATCGACATAAGACGGTGGACAGTGAACCGGCCGAGTTTCGCGTTGCGGATGCGCGAGAAATCAGCAGCCGCAACACCGGTGCGGTCATGTGCGGCGCGTTTATGGTCTGGACCGCAACGTACGTTCAGTCGCGGAGAATTTGATTCTTCGCTTTTATGCGGGTATGATCTCGATCCTCGATCTGTACGATCAGTTGTTCGAGGGCCTGCGAGGTCATGATTTCTTTAACCTTGAGGGCGCGCAGAATCTCTTCGAGGTCAAGAAACTGAAGGCCTAACGCGTGACAGACGCGTTTGGCTTGACGGTCGTTCGTTAAACAAAGCGCCCGATAGGCCTTCGCGAGCACAAAGGTTTCTACTTCGCCGATCCCGAGCTGCGGATACGCGATCACAAGATGACCAACTTCCTTGGTTTGTGCTTTCGTAAGGGCGAGGGACTCAACGGCGGCTTGTACCGATGCAATCCACCTCAATCCCGCCTGCTCGGCCTTCATAAGTTCTCTGTGCACTGCTGGAGAGATATGGATTTTCGGGAAGAGGCGCTGGAGGAGGCCCACTCTGCCGACCTTACCGAAGGAGCTGAGGATATCGGTATCGGCGATGGCAATCTTCATGGTAGGAGACTGTGTAATTTCTCATCCATGACTTTCGTGCTTTTGCCCTCGGTCTCACGAACGATTCCTCTGGCTGCCAGGACATCTTTGAACTCTGGTACGGTGAGTCCTACGACCTCTGCGGCCTTCGCCAGAGAGAGCCGCCCTTTTCGCCACAGCGCGATGGTCCCATCGAGCTTGAGTGTCGGATTCGTATTCAGATAAAGCAGCAACGCTTCTTCTACCACACCCTTTGATTTGATGCGCCGCTCGGCCGTGAGAGCGCCTACGAGTTCGTCCAGCAAATGCGCCTTCATGTCATGGCTCCCCCTTTTTACCCAGTGTAGTACAGAGCCCTTAACAAGGCAAGAGATCACGCGGCCTTCCGCCTTCCGCCTCCCGCCTCACGCCTTCCGCCTCCCGCCTTCCGCCTCCTCCCCCCACACCCTCCACCCTTCGCTCCCCCACGCCTCCGGCCCAGGGCAGTTTGAGTGTTTAGTGTCTGGTGTTAAGTGTTGGTTCCGGAGTCACTGAACACTTCACACTTCTCGCTTAACACTGAACACTTCACACTTATCACTCCCGCTCCCCGCTTAACACTTATCGCTTAACACTCAACACTGTCTCTCTTCCGCCTTCCGCCTTCCCCCTCCCGCCTTACGCCTCACGCCTCACGCCCCCATTGCCATTTTTCGTCACCCCTACTGACCTATTGTGTAAGAACTTCATGTCAATCACCCGTCATTGGCCGCTTCGCAACACATCCGCGACACCGCATGTACCGCCTAACTAACTGATTACACAGCACTCTTCACAAACTCCACAACGGCGCACTCATCTGGCACATCTTGTGCTAACGCACAGGTGTAACGGATAACGCGAAGGCCCCTTCCCGATAAGGGCAAACCCGTCGTGAGGCGGGGACGCAAAGCCGCGGATCAGGTAAACTCCTGATGGCCGGGTTACCGAAGGAAGGGAGGGACAGACCAACTCCCCGGGAACATGGTGGTCTTCGCAGAAAGGAGATCCACCATGTTTCGCCGTTCGTTTGCCACCCTGACAAGCCTGGCCCTGACAGGTCTCTTGCTCGTAACCTCGTATCCATCCGCTGACGCTGCCGTCCGACAGCGAACGACAAGAACCAGGACCACAAGGATTTCCCGCACCACCACAACATCGCCGATCATGCTTTCCGTCCCCTCACCCGCCTCCGGGACCGTCGCGATCACGACGACCGCGTCCGTCAGCAGACTTAAAAGCGTCACAATCAGCCGTGACGGGGTCCAACTCGGGAGTTGCGCAAGCAGTTCATGCACGGTAAACTGGCCCACCCGACAGGAAATCAATGGGTCCCACACGGTCTCGGCCCAGGCGCTCGATAGCCGCAAGCGAGTGCTGGCCTCGACCTCAACGACCGTACAGGTCAACAATGACTTGACCCCACCGTTTGTCTCGCTGAGCGCCCCCTCGACGGCCACCGGGTCCGTCACCCTCTCCGCATCCGCGAGTGATGCCGGCGGCGTGGCGTCGCTCACGATTGCGGTCGATGGCGTCGTCCAGAACGCTTCCGCAGTAAGTGCGACTTCTATAGCTGCCACAGCTTCTACCAGCGCCTCCACCAGCGTCACCTGGGATACCTCAACCGCAAGTTCCGGCACCCACACCGTCCAGGCCTTCGCCACCGACGCCAGCGGCAACGCCGGGTCATCACCGGTTGCATCAGTCACAGTTCAGAATGGTCCTTCCGATCCGGGAGTCGTCTCCCTCGACCTCTACGGCGGCTACACCGACCTCCTCGTACCTGGAGGGGGCACAGGCTTCTTCCGACTTGA